>JBBRHI010000641.1:0-2021 GCA_038222995.1 Bacteroidia bacterium
TTAATAAGGCGTCGCGTTTCGGCTTGAATTCAGGATTCGATTTTATTAACGTTAACCATAGATCAAATGAAACGTGTTGTACATTATTAAAATTCATTTATAAATATGATTTTGTAATGCGTTGAATCGTTTGCCCTAAAAATGTATCTTCCGTAGGGTCACCGATCGCGTTGAATTTCCATTCAGCATCTTTTTTGTATAATTTACCCATGATCAGGGCTTTTTTTCCGGAGTATTGAGCTTCTGCTGCTACGTTATAATCAGCAAATACTTCTTTCACCTGAGTAGGAGTTCCTTCATACATGCGAATTTTAGCGTAAGGAATTTGTGAAAAATCTTCCTGCCCAACATTATTTAAGAAAAAGAAGATTTGAGTAACAGCAGGATCAACCGCATTTAAATTAACGGTGATTACTTCATTGTCTAAGCCGTCGTCTCCGCCTGAATCACCTGCTCGGTCATCGCCCGAATGCCGCAAAGCACTGTTACGAGCCGTTAATTTACCGGGAGGTAAACCGAACTTCGCTAAAAAATCAGGTTTATAATCGGGCGAATATAAATGGTCGGATACTTGCCCGTTGCTGTCAATCATTACGCAGCTTAAATCCAGATCCACATTAACCGCTGTTTTTGATAATCCCAGGAAACCGCCTTTTTTCTCGATCGCTCCCCAGTTTACACCAACGCAAAATTCTGATAATGTTGATCCGCCTGATTTTTTCAGGTCAATTCTTTGTCCCTTCTGTAAGTTAATAGCCATAATTTAGTTGTGTTTTAGGTTAATATATCAGGATCATAACCTCTGTATTTTATAAACAGAGGTTATGATCATTGAATGTTAAAAATAATAATTATTTGATAATAAAGCCCGGTTTAAACCGGAAAATTAACGCAAAGTTGCCCCTAACTTTTCAGTATAGGTCTTTATCAGTTTTTGCATGACGTTATCAATTTGCTTATCATTTAAGGTAGCTTCTTCATCCAGTAATGTAAAGCTTAGCGCGTATGATTTTTTGCCTGCTTCCAATTTATCGCCTTCATAAATATCAAACAGGTTCACTGCTTTTAAAAGCTTGCGTTCAGCACCAAATGCCAGTTCTTCCAGTTCCTTATACGTAATTTTTTTATCAAGCAGTAAGGCAAGATCCCTTCGTACGGAAGGAAATTTAGGGATCTCCGTAAATTCTAATTTAGCTTTACCGACTAATGATAATACGTTATCCCAATTAAAATCGGCATAAAATACTTCCGCGTTCACCTCCATTTTTTTACAGATCGCTTTATCAACCAACCCAAAACTAACCAAGTGTTTGTTTTTATTGGCAAACGATAATCCGTAACTGAATTGAGCATCTCTTAACTCGTTAGTTTTAAATTTAATAGAGAGTTTATTTAAAACAGATTCTATACATCCTTTCATGAAAGCGAAATCAACCTTATCGTTTTTACCGAACGGGTTTTCATTGTATTTTTTACCGGTAACACATAAAGTGAGATGCTTAGTTTCCGCGTATTTAAACCCGATAGTTATCGGGTCGGCTTCCGTTTTTTCGTAAGTTTTGCCGAATTCAAATAATTTAAGATCCTGTTGTTTACGGTTTATATTATACGCTAATGATTCAAGCCCGCCGAATAGCATACTATGACGCATTACGTTTAAATCGGCACTTAAAGGGTTTAAGATTTTCACCAAAGGTATTCCTTCTTCGTAATAGGATTCTTTGGTTAACGACAAGCCCATCATTTCATTAAAGCCAACCCCTATTAAAAGGTTAGCGGTTGTATTTTCTGCCGCTGTTGCTTTTTCCCTGTCCGTAAAGTTGGCAGTGAATTTTATTTGTGAGCTTTCTTCTACATTGTTATACCCGTAAATACGCATTACTTCTTCAATTACATCTGCTTCGCGGGTTACGTCGGTTTTAAATTGCGGCACGGAAAGCAATAAGCCGTCATTTCCTTCCTGTTCAATAGTAATTCCAAGCGAAATAATACTATTTTTAATAATGGTTCTGTCAATTTCT
>JBBRHI010000642.1:0-2017 GCA_038222995.1 Bacteroidia bacterium
CGACTAACCTGTTTTATGAATAAACCGAAAATCATACCTCCACACGACATAAAAAAACTCACTCAATAACTTTAAATTACTTAAGTGAGTTTATAATAAGATCCTGGTCCAAAGAAGTTTGCACGATAAATGTGGTCATTCTTTCCTTGATATCTTCCCAAGCGTGGCGGAGAGGGAGGGATTCGAACCCCCGGAGGTGTAACCCTCAACGGTTTTCAAGACCGCCGCATTAGACCGCTCTGCCATCTCTCCGCCGCAAAAATAAGGTTGGCAGTTAGTTCTTCCAAAATTTGTTTGTAGTTATTATTGCATAGTTGCACTCCTGCATGTTTTTATTTAATGATGTTTTTAGTAAGGCCATTATTTGTTTTGTTATATTCCATTTAATTTTGATGATATACCCTGAAATGGTACAATGCTATTAAAATAAAACAGGTATGGATAAAATTTCTGAAACCAAAATAAATAAGGCTCCTGAAACGAGAAAAGCTTCCTGGATAACCATACGATTTATTCTCGCTTTATTATTATTTCTTACCATGTTGGTGGTGTTTGTTTCTATAGCAGATGAAATTGTGCTGGAGCATGAAAATGCATTCGACCAGAATATATCAAGCGCCATTCAGAGTTTGGTATCGCCCTTTACTACCTCATTAATGAAAGGGTTTACTTTCTTTGGTTCGCAGTTGTTTTTATTTCCTGCTTACATTTTATTAATCATTTATTATATTTTCCGCAAAAATAACAGGCTTGCGCTTGATATTGCGATGGTTGGATTAAGCAGCACAGGAATTCTTTTTTTATTGAAAGATATTTTTAAACGTCACCGCCCGCTTGATCCGCTGGTAAATAATGTTACAGGATTTAGTTTCCCGAGCGGGCATTCATTCTCATCGTTTACATTTTTTGGGTTGCTTATTTATATTATCTGGAAAACCAATATTAAAAAATCTCTGAAAATAGCAGGTTCAATTTTTCTTTTCCTGTTAGCAACTACCATTGCTTTCAGCAGGGTTTATCTTCGGGTACACTATCCAAGCGATGTAATAGCCGGATTTTGCTTAAGCGTTGTATGGCTAATGATATCTTTATGGTTATTGCATAAAGCAGACATGGGAATTGTTTCAGCAAAAAAGAAATGAAAAAAAATTTTCTTAGATCCGGTGATGATCTGTCCTCCAGTTTACGATAGCCTGTTTAATTTCCTTTGCTTTCATATTTTCGTTGGCCGCTTTTTCTGAAAGAAGCAGGAACTCTGTATCATCTGCAAAACGTAAAGCAATGATCTGCGACTTGCGTAAACGCTTGTCTAATAATTTACCGGTAAGTGCAAAGTGGCGAAGATTTTCCTGTGCAAGAATAGCCCTGTCCTGTGCGCCCACTGCAAATTCGCGTGCATACCAGGCCACCATTAAGCAGGCATAGCTTAGCCCGAATAAAATTGCGGCCACTAATCTTCCAGAATGATGCTGATAGGTTTTAACTAAATTCCATGCCGAGCCTGCCAGGCATAAAATTATTATTGTTGAAGTAACGAAGTGAAACAACGGAACATATCGTGAATGATGTTTGTAGCTTTGAGCCTTCATATTTTATTTTTTAAAGTTTAAGAAATTAAAGACCTTATTTTAAAAGATCAAGCAATGCAAACATTTTTTTTCTTACTTCATTTGCATCGCCGTCAAAATTATTTACAATAAATGCAAAAGTATAATCTGTTCCTTTTTTACTTTTTATAAATCCGGTGTAAGATACAACTCCGCCAATGGAACCGCTTTTCATTTTTATGCCGTTTATTTCAGGCAATGCATTATAAAAAGAGGGAAACCAGTTTTGTTTTTTTGCATATTGCATAACGCTTACTAACGTTGATGCAGAAACGCGGTTTGCAGGAGAAAGGCCGCTTCCGTCAATAATATTCATTGCAGAAGGTTCTATGCCTTTCCTGCTCCAGAAATTTTTTATAATATTTACACCGCTATCTGTTGACCCGGCTTTTGTAAAACGGTAAGCAATT
>JBBRHI010000643.1:0-2015 GCA_038222995.1 Bacteroidia bacterium
ATACCAAACACTTATTTTTTGATCACTGATCAATTTAACGAGCTGCATCGGTTGTTTTGCCGCTTTTTCAGGAATAATAATAAGTGTCCCGGCTTTTTTTATGCAAACAAATACGTCAAAAACAGATAAGTCGAAATGAAACGGTGCGTGCGAAGCAAATGTATCCGTATGATCTAATTGGAAATAAGAGCCACACCAATTAACAAATGATAAGGCCCCGTGATGCGAGTACATAACACCTTTAGGATTACCCGTGGAGCCCGAAGTGTAGAGTATGTATGCAAGATCGCTAGGAGAGCTATCAAGGCTTGTAGTTTTATTTTTTAATAAAGTCAGGCTGCCGAAATTACCGGCAATTTCAAATGAATCAGTAAAATGATCTGCGTAAATGTTTTCTATCAATAAAGCATGTGTTCTGCAATTAGTGATAATGTATTTATTTCTTTCTACGGGCGCACTCGCGTCAATAGGAATATAGGCACAATTATTTTTTAAGATGCCAAAAATAGACGCGACAAAATCAATCGATTTTTCTGAATAAATGGCAATCCTTCCGTCTTTTTCAATACCTATGTCCGAAAGCTTTGACTGAAGCTGATTGCTGAGTTTATGTAAGGTATGGTAAGAAATGGCTGCATCATTACAGACCAAAGCCGTATTACCCGGAAACAGTTTTGCCGATCGAATTAATAACTCATGTAATTTCTCATCATTACCCATTTATTTTTTTCTGAATAAAGCCGGAAATGATGTTTATCGTGTCCAAGTTATCCCTGTCTACTTCATGCGCTAAAAACTCAAAGTGGTAAGTGGTTTCTAAAAACACAACAAGCTGCATAGTTAAAATAGAATCTATTAAACCTCCCGTTATTAAAGGAGTTTCATATGTTAAAGAAGCGGCATCGGTATTTTTTAAAAAACGGTTTACTATAAAACCTTTTACGGTTTCCCTGATGGTTTCTAAATTGGTTGTTGTCATTGCTGTAAATAAAGAGTTATATAAATTTATTATTTTTTATTGAATATTTCCTTTTTATGCTTCAATAGTTCTTTATAAAAATCTTTTGCAATGAGTTTATGCCCAAATACATTTGGATGGGTGTTTAATTCTGAAATTATAATATTTTTACGCGGTAAGGTTCCATATACGTCTCTCAGGTCTAATGTAATATATCCTGCCTGCTTGGCTAATCCGTAAATAGCATTGTATTCATTTGCATCAACCGTTTCGCCGGTGGTTAAAAGGTATACCCAAATAATCTTTGCCTGATGCTGTTTGCTGATGCGGGCCATTTCTATATAGCTCCATTGCAGAATACAATCAATATAAGGTGTTAACAGTTCTTTGATCTGACTTTCACCCATGTAAGGTTTTACACCGGATAATTTTATAATATCATTTAAAAATTTATAAGGAATAGGCACGTTTCGTTTAATGGCATTGGAAAAGTCCTTAATCATTTTATTTCTTTCATCAGAATGGGCAAAGTAGATAACGGCGTCGGGCTTGGATTTAAATACTTCCGTATTTAACAGTTCAAGGTGCTCAATAATATAATAACCCCCGCCCGCAAAATTCCATATTTCAATTGACTTGTAGTTACTGTCGGGAATATGTTTGTTTAAATTTTCTTCGGTAATGTATTCAAAGTTTTGATTATTGCTTACGCCCGAGCCCATTTCATAGGAGCCTCCCAAAAGGGCAAAACGATATGTGCCTTGTTTTTTAATAAGATCATATTGCTTATCCCTTATACCGTAACGGTTTGTGATAAAATTATGATCAAGCCCTTTTATGTCCAGGTTTGGCTTCATTCTGCGGCTCAATAAATTATCAGATACGTAATAAGCTGTATTATATGGATTTCTTTTTAATCGTTTTTTGAAACTTTTACTGCCTATACCTATTGTTACATCTTCATCTCCCTCTATTAAACGATCATAGTAGCCGATCTCCGCATTTTTTTTATCCAGTACGGTAGGGCTATCATTAGAAACGGTTTGTATAACTGATC
>JBBRHI010000644.1:0-2011 GCA_038222995.1 Bacteroidia bacterium
CTGATGATACATAATGCCGAACTCGCTCTTAAAAAAGCTTGCGAAAAAACACGGGCACATATTATTGATTTTACGGTTGCCCCGGTGTTTATGAATGAAAATACGGGAGCGCACGAATGGCTGATCGAATTTGAACAGGTACCAACAAACTTAGATTTTTTTAAAAGTGTGTTGGATGATACCTTAAAGCAAATTAATTCTGACTACGAAGCAAAACGCTTTAATAATTATGTGTTACAATTACCCCTTGTAAAAGCCATGCCTAAAGGAACCTTTTATAATTGGTTAAAAGCCAATAATAAATTAGGCGGGCAATTTAAAGTTCCGCGTTTAAGTAATGATCGTAAGATTGTGGAAGAACTTTTAAATAGTATGGAGCGTGAATAAACACAGGAACTATTATCCCTTCATAAATTTTGCTTTATATACCTGCTGCGCGTTATCTCTTACTAAAATAAAATAGATGCCTTTTAAAAGGCTTGATAAGTCTATCTGTTCACTATATGGAATTAGTTGAATGCATTCTCCTGCCGCATTAAATAATTCAATGGTTGCTTCCTGGTGTTTAATATTCGGAATAAAAATGGTGACTGTTGAGGTTACCGGGTTAGGATAAATAAGAATGTTTTTAGTATTGTTTAATTCTTTAATACCTACGGAACCTGTTGCTTTCCATGTTTCTTTAACCCTTGCCGTATTAGTTACTCCTGTTGTAAAATAAAATGTATTATTAAGAGCGAAGGCCATACCTCCTTTTCTTCCAAAGGTTGGTATTCCTCCTCTTATAAGCATTACATTGGTGGAAGGATCAAATAGCATCAGGTTATTGGTAATGTTGCCTAATGAATCCTGCCCTCCGTATAAATAGCCTTGATTATTGATAACGCTTGTGCCAATATATTTTTTATCTGATAGGGTTAAGCCCGGTATTTTTGACCACGCATCTGTTATATAATTATAGCTGTACATATATCGGTTAAAGGCTTGGTTATTATTTATCCCGTAACAGATATAACCGATGGTATCAATAGAAAATCCCGAACCGCGCCACATGCCGTTAACCGGTAAATTATTTTTTTGTGTCCAGGCAGTTGTAGTGAAATCATATTCCCATACATCTTTTAAAATAGTGGTTCCGTCTGCTAATTTCCCTCCTGCTATATATACTTTGTTTTTAATTATAAAATTGCACATACCTTGTCTTGCTACTCCCGGGAAATTCGGTAGAGCAGTCCAGGCATCGCTTACAGGATCATATTGCCAAAAATCGTTTAAGCAAGTGCTGCTGCAATTAATACCGCCCAATATATAACCTTTGTTGCCGTATGAGAAAGCCGTAGCGTATTGCCGTTCTTTACCGGCAGGCAAAGAAGCCATGGTTGTCCATGTTTCCGTGGCGCCGTCGAGGATATAGCCGTTACCCTTGCAACTGAAACTGACATCTAAGCCGGTTATACAGTAGGCTTTAGTATTAATCACAAAGGAAGAAGCATCATCACGTTCGGTACCCGGAAAATCAGTAAGCTGCACCCACGTTTGAGAACTTAATTGAAGATGCAGGATTACAAAAAGTAAAATTAGTTTTTTCATATAAAAGCGTAACGTTAAGTTAGCATTTATATTGTCACAGATCCCGAATGTGGAAATAAGATATAGCGCTAATAAAAAATATCAGGTGAAGTATACCCGTTTAAAAATAATTTCGGCTTACGTATTTTTTGTCCTTTACGATATAAATATTGATGGCCGGTGGTGTCAATCATCGGTACATAAAGGTTTTGAGCCTTATTCCATTTTTTTGGAATAAACGGCATATCATGTATAAATTTATTTTGTACCGCGTTTCTTACTTGTTCGGCATCAATACCGGCATTAGCCTGCAAGTATTGTCCGTATTGATTTGAAAATTTTACTTGTCCGCTTAATAAGCCGTGCGACAAAGTACTGTATGTTCCGTTTTCTGCATTTAAATAACCGATATGCGGAAACAGGGAATCATTTCTGACGGACC
>JBBRHI010000645.1:0-2004 GCA_038222995.1 Bacteroidia bacterium
AAAATAATCATAAAAATCCGCAGAAAAAACTTCCGGTTTTTCACTATTAACCTTCTTCGAAACCCTTGGTAGTTGTGCATGTAATTGTCCAGTCACTGTCTGGTCAATTACATTATTTTTAATATTTTTTTCCAATTGTCCAGTCACCGACCGGACAATTGGAAAGGAAGAATAATAGCTATAAAAGTGTTTCATACTAGCTAAATTACTCCTTGAAAATCCCCTTAATCCCGGCAAAGAATTTTGTAAATCAACAGATATCGTTTCCAATACTTTTGCTCCCCAGGCCTCTTGTTCCGTTTTTTCATTTAATAGTTTTCCTACATTATAATATAACATTAACAGCTCTTTATTAACCAACTTGGCAGCATTGTATTTACTCGATACAATTTCTTGCTTTAATTGTTTAATAAATTTAATGTAAGCTGCTTTCGTCATTACAACACCGGTTAATTAAACATTAAACCTAAAATGCATTACGTCACCGTCTGCTACTACATATTCTTTTCCTTCCACTCTTAATTTACCAACCTCTTTACAGGCAGCTTCAGATCCGTAAGTTACATAATCGTTATAGCCGATCACCTCAGCACGGATAAACCCTTTTTCGAAATCGGTATGGATCACACCCGCTGCTTGCGGAGCCGTCATACCGTTTTCAATCGTCCAGGCACGCACTTCTTTTACACCTGCCGTAAAATACGTTTGCAGTTTTAATAATTTATACGCGAACTTAATTAATTTATTTACGCCCGGCTCATCCAATCCCATTTCACCCAAAAACATCTGTTTTTCTTCATAGGTTTCTAAGGAAGAAATTTCGCTTTCCATTTGCGCTGTAATAACAAGAATCTCGGCATTCTCATTTTTTACCGCTTCTCTTACGGCATCTACATGGTTGTTTCCCGATTTTGCTGAAGCTTCATCTACATTACATACATACATTACCGGTTTAATGGTTAACATATGTAAATCTTCAATATAAGGTAATTCACTCTCTTCAAGTTTACAGGCACGCGCCGATTGACCGCTTTCAAGGGTTTCTTTTATTTTTAAAAGTGTATTATATGTTTTAACGGCTTCTTTATCGTTACCCACTTTAGCAGCCTTTTCAAACTTTTTAAGTTTAGCGTCAACTGATTCTAAGTCCTTTAATTGCAATTCTGTATCAATAATTTCTTTATCACGAACCGGGTTTACATTCCCGTCCACATGAATTACATTATCATCATCAAAACAACGCAGCACGTGCAGTATAGCATTACACTCACGAATGTTTGCTAAAAATTTATTCCCCAAACCTTCGCCCTTACTTGCTCCTTTTACTAAGCCGGCAATATCAACGATCTCAACCGTAGTCGGTAAAATATTTTGGGGTTTAACTAATTCAGCCAGTTTATTTAAACGTTCATCCGGAACGGTGATCACACCTACATTTGGTTCAATAGTACAAAACGGAAAATTTGCCGCCTGCGCTTTTGCATTACTTAAACAATTAAACAGAGTCGATTTTCCCACGTTAGGCAACCCTACAATTCCGCATTTTAAAGCCATATTTACAATTTTTGAGTGTGCGAGTTAAAAAGTATTGAGTTATAACTAAACCAAATATATTCCCTTCACTAATTAATTTTGCAAATATATTAAAATCGATTGCCTGAACTTACTATTATTTGTAGCAAAATAGTGCAGTTTTTAACAAAAGTCGTTTTAATTTGACGAAAAACGGCCGTTAAAGCTTATTTTTTAACATCGCGGTATTATTATCAACATTGCCGCGATATGCTATAAGCAAATAGTATTTTTGCGCAAAACTACTTTATTTATGGCCGACATTTCCCAATTAGAAAAACTTGCTACACAAGTAAGAAGAGATATTTTAAGAATGGTACATGCCGTAAGTTCTGGTCATCCAGGAGGTTCTTTAGGTTGTACAGAGTATTTAGTTGCTCTTTATAACGGCATATTAAAGCATGATCCTAAAAATTTTACAATGGATGGTAA
>JBBRHI010000646.1:0-1994 GCA_038222995.1 Bacteroidia bacterium
GCTTTAATCCGAATGTAATTACAGCATCTTTATAGTTAAGCCAGACAATTAAAAAAATACCAAGTGAAGCAATTAATAAATTGATGCCTGACCTTTGATAAATGAGATTGATCTTATCATAATCTTTATCTTTCCAGGCTTTCGATAAAGTTGGTATAGATGCTGCAATGGCGCCCCTTTGCGGCGCCTGCACCAATCCCGCAACAACACTTCCTAATGAAAAAATGCCGGCAGCGGCGGTTCCCAATACTGACATGATAACAATAGTATCAATAAACTGTGCAATCATAAGCACACTGCCGCCAACATAAATAAGAGAAGCTAATGAAATAATTTTTTTATAGAATTTTTTAGTTACCCTGCTGATATTAAAATTGAGATAAAATTCTTTTTTCCAAATTAAATAAATGAGCAATACAAGTGCAACCACGCCGTAAGTGAATGCATATAATTTTATGAATGTATCAAAGCTTTTAATTAATTGAAAACTCAATAAGAAAATTAATATGGTGGTGAGTAAACGAAAAAGTAATTCCCTTAAAAAAGTTGTAAATATTGATTTATGTATATTCCAGGCAAATACTTCAAATATAGAATACAATAACAGAGAAAGGCCGAATGGGAAAATCCAGAAATAATATTGTACAAACAATGGAGAATTGGCGCCAAATTTTCTTATTACAAGGTCTTTAAAAATAATACCCGCAATAATTACAAAACAAAACCCGATAAGGCTTGTTACAAGGGCCCACGTTAAAAGATCATTTTTCTTTTTGGAAAGATTGTCATTATAATACGGATAAAATTTAAAAACAACAGAGATCATTCCCAGGTTTGCAAATGCAAACATGAGGTTTCCCACCGCAATAAAAATATTTGTTAGTCCATATTGTGAAGTGTCGAATGGAGACCCTTTCCTGGTAAAAAGATAGGTATTGATAAAGCCAATAAAAAAGCCTGCGTAAACAAAAACAGTTGATATGATACTTTGTCTTCGTATCTGCGACATAGATGCGTTTAAGCCGCTAAATTATATTTAATTAATTTGATTTATATAGATATAAAAGTTTTCATCAACGGAAAAATTAATTCTGCCTTCGGGATACATATTTAAAGTTTTCCATTGCTCTGTTGGCCTGATCCAGCGTTGTCCTTTAAAATTAATTTTTAAAGGCATATTAAATCCTTGCACACAGTTACTCCACCGGTATGAAAGACTATAGCCTTCTAATTTATATTCTAACGTAGGAATTTTTATCGTTCTTAAATACTGATCAAAAACTTTTGAAAAATCAATACCCGATTTTTTACTGATGTAATCTTCAATTTGTTTGCTGGTAACTGTTTGGTGATAAAATGTTTTGTTCAATCCTCTTAAAATGTTTCTGAATAAAGAATCATTATTAATAACATGGCGGATGGTATGTATCATGTTAGCTGACTTATAATAAATGTCAATCGGCCCATCTGCGTTTACGCCATACGGTGAGATAATAGGTTTTTTGTTTTCTATATTTTTCCTGATACCAACTATATATTTTTCAGCATCTTTTTTCCCAAACCAGTATTCAGTAAAAAGCGTTTCGCTGTAGTTGGTAAACCCTTCGTGTATCCAGCTATCGGCAATATCTTTTGATGTGATATTATTACCAAACCATTCATGTCCGCTTTCATGTACAATAATAAAATCCCATTTCATTCCTACACCTGTTCCTGAAAGATCTCTTCCCAAATAACCATTGAGAAAACGATTGCCGTAAGCTACAGCGCTTTGATGTTCCATACCAAGGTGTGGCGCTTCTACCAATTTGTAGCCATCTTCATAAAAAGGGTAGGGGCCAAACCAATATTCAAAAGCCTTCATCATCCGCGGTGCTTCCTTAAATTGTTTCCTGGCTTTTACCAAATCTGAATTGAGCACCCAGTAATCCATTGTTAACGGCCCTTTCAAACCTTTATAGATTTCCCCAAAATGAGTGTATTCGCCTAAATAA
>JBBRHI010000647.1:0-1993 GCA_038222995.1 Bacteroidia bacterium
CTTCTTTACTAAGATCAGTATTATCAAGTATGATAGCATCTTCCGCTTGCATTAAAGGATTCTCTTTACGGGTAGTATCATCATGATCGCGTTTTTGAAGGCTGCGTTTTATATCTTCAAACGTATGGTACTCACCCTTACTGCTTAATTCGTCTAAACGGCGTTGGGCACGAACAGACTCTTCAGCAGTCATAAACAATTTTAATTCGGCATCAGGAAACACATGTGAACCAATGTCTCTGCCATCCATTATAACGCCTTTATGTTTGCCCATTTCACGTTGCAGGATCACCATTTTTTGGCGTACTTCTTTAATAGAGCTTATGGCGCTCACATTATTTGCTACATGCATGGTCCGTATTTCACGCTCAACATGTTCACCGTTTAATAATACTTCCGATGTTTTTGTTTGAGTATTATAACCGAAAGATACTTCAATATCTTTCAGTGAATCCATTAATTTATCATGGTCCACTTTGGCATTGTCAATAATTCCGTTCCTTAAACAATAAATAGTAACGGCCCTATACATAGCACCGGTATCAATATAATTATAATTAAGTTTTTGAGCCAATGCTTTCGCCAGCGTGCTTTTACCGCAGGAAGAATAACCGTCTATAGCAATGGTAATTTTTGACATTGAGGTAAATGTAGGATTTTTTTATTTTCCGTAAAACAAAAAAATGTTATATTATAAGGAAGCTAACCTGCTGCTCTTCGCAAACGGTCATTAATAGCCAATCCCAGGTCCATACCGGGCAATACATCGCAAATAATAATATCAACATCCGATTCATCGAGCTCTCTTAAATAAGAAAATAAATTAGCCGCTGCTTCGTGATAATTTTGAGTAGGAGATAAATTTTTAACGATACACTCTTTTAGATCAATAACCGGTTCACCGAATATAATAAAACCTTGCTTTTGGAGTTTATGTTTTTTATGAAGTTCTTCAATATTGCCTGCAAACACCGGCTTTTTAGGAGCGTAATGGCTTTTTAATTGGCCCGGGGCTTTAGGGTTGCTCGATTCATTTAATTGTATAGATACACTGCCAATACTACTTTCAATGGCATCAACCGATAAGCCGCCTAACCGGTAAATAATAATTTCTCCGTTCTCTTCACCTACAATGGTTGATTCCAATCCCACCTCGCAATTACCGCCGTCTAAAATATATGGTATTTTATCGCCAAGCTGTTTCTCCACATGAGCTGCGGTTGTAGGGCTTATATACCCAAACGGGTTGGCGCTTGGAGCCGCTAAGGGAAACGCCAGTTGCTCCAGCAATTGTAACGTAAGCAAATGGTTGGGAATCCTTACTCCTACTCTGTCTAAACCGGATGTGGTTAAGTCGGGGATTTTATTTTTTTTGGGGAGCAATAACGTTAAAGGTCCGGGCCAAAACTTTTTAGCCAACTTTAATAATTGAGGATGAATTTCGGTCACAAAATCATACACGGCATCAAGGCTGTAAGTATGTACAATTAAAGGATCAAATGTTGGCCTGTTTTTAGCTTCAAATATTTTAGCAACAGCGTGTGCATTAAAAGCATTAGCGGCAAGGCCGTAGACGGTTTCGGTTGGTATTGCTACTAACAGCCCTTCTATTAAAAGCTGCTTTGCTTTTTGTATGTCGTTGCCTGTTTGTGCCACACTGCAAATGTAATGAAAGTAAGTTAATCAAAAGGCAGCTATTAAGTTTCACAATAAATTTAAGAATTTTGCGTTTTGAAAAATGAAGGGCTTAATTATCAGTTTGTTTTTTTGTTGCAGCATCATTGCAAACAACGATTCTTTGATTAAACATCATTTCTACATTCATACTATTCCTTCTAATTTATTAGTGGGAGATGTATCTTTAGCGCTTGAGCACACTTACAAGGAAAGGTTTGCCCATGAGTTCCAGGCTTATTTAAAATGTTTTTCAACAGCATTTTTTAATTACAATAAAGGCTTTAAATTAAATTATCAGATAAAATATAATTTCATA
>JBBRHI010000648.1:0-1993 GCA_038222995.1 Bacteroidia bacterium
ATTGCTATGAAAGGCATGCGACCCAAGTTGCTTGTTAATGTTTTCAACAAATACAAATGCTTCAATCCATACCAAAACTGGGAAAGTCACCCTGCTTCTTTTAGATGCGCCATTTTCTTGGTTTTCTGAATCTTGAGTTTCCGAATCGTTAATGCTTTCCATAAAGTTACAGTTTACTACAATTTTTATTTTTTTTGCACCGCTAAGATAAAAACAATCATTTAAATAATATAATTTTTTTAAAATTAGTTTTTGATTAGCGTTTTTTAGCGTTAAGTACGCTTTTAAAAATACAAGCGTTAAATTTGACATTATAATTAAATCATTAATTATAAGATATTTAAGTATTTTTTATTGACCTTTTTTGATGTGAAAAAATATTTTAATATTTTTTATTAATAACGCTTAATAAACGCTAATTAAAACTAAATGAAAATATTTATAACATATTTGGAAGATGAAGCTGATAACAAACGGTTAACTTATGCAAACTTAATTTCTTAATTTTGAGATATGGCAAATAAAAAAACGGAACCGAAGCCACGCCCGGAAAAATACGAAAAGAGCAACCTTGCCATCAACGATAGTTTTGATGAAGCTATGAAGGTTTTTTTTGTTAACCCTAAAGAAGACAAGAAGAAGCATATAGCCTCTAAATGAGGCTTTTTTTATTTTATATTCTAGTAACCGTTAATACAATGGAAATAATTCGTTTTGAAATTAATTTAGGATATGGTAAACAGTGGATGTTTATCGAAGGACTGGAAAATCCTCGTGGTATTTACACGCTTTACGTAGGTGGCTTTGATGTGGGAACAATTACGTACTACAAAGGGCAATGGCATCCGCAAATAGTCAGGCAATTAGAAGCAACCGAAACCACTATAAAAATAATCAGAGAGGCCATTGGAGATTTTAAGCCGATAATATAGTTTGTCCCAACTCGTATATCATTACCTAAATTTTAAACAAGCTATTTCTCAAACTACCTTATTTTTTTTGATAGGCGGATTGTGTCTATTTGAAAATATAACAAGTTATGACTCCATCTATGAAAACAAAAAAACCTTCTTTTGCAACGGATCGGCACGGATAGCTTCAGCCGGCAATAGCGAATAATCGGAAATTGGGGCGAGTGAATAATTGATATCTAAATTATACTACTCTGTTACGGTCATTTTTAAACGGCACAGCAGAAACTTGATATTCATCCTCAAATACGATATAGCCAGGATTTTTACTGGCTATCCTTTCTATCAAAATATCATATTGTTCTGCTATTTCAATAAGATACTGTATTCTTTTAATGTGTTCTTTGGCAGAATCTTTAAACCAGGATAACGATACGGCAGCATTGTATTTGCTTGTACCTTTAGAAAACCTTGTTGGCTTTTCAAGGTTTTGATTAAACCAAACAGATAATTCTTTAAGTTTTTTAACATCATCTTCTTTTGTTAATGAATGATGATCGCGTAAATATTTAAGTGCCATAAATATTCCCGATTCCAACTCACCGTATGGATTAATAAATTGAGTTGTAAACCGAAGATACATTGGTTAAGTTTTACTATACTAATTAGATATTTGAAAATTAAAATTAACAAAAAGACTGTTGCTAATAATAACGGGCTTTAAATTTTGTGGTGAATTTTAAATGGAGCCTATGATTACTGGCTCCTGAGGCTATGCATTTTTTCCACCGTTCTACTTATGCTTCTCCAACCATTCATGGTATTTGCCTTCTAAAAACAGATTGCCATCCTTTGTATACTCCGGGGTTGATACAGTAAAGTGGTCACCGGGGTAGTATTTAAACACAAAGGCCGAATTAAGTTTCTTCATCTCACCGTCCAATAAAACAACCGCGTGGTTCAGTAAAAAGTTGTCCTCGTTGCCAACGGTAACACGTACTTTACCGTCAAGATCGCCTTTAACCTTATCCCAGTTTGTGCGGAGATATAAAGAAATGTCGTAGTTCTTCCAGTGTTCAAAA
>JBBRHI010000649.1:0-1982 GCA_038222995.1 Bacteroidia bacterium
GTAGATGATCCTAATGAAAATAAAACGGTTCAAAATGCCGTGATTGCGTTATTAACTCCGAAAGATTCTATTCTTTACAAATTCACACGAACAGATGCAACGGGAAAATATGTTTTAAAAAATGTAAAACCGGGCAAATATATTTTAATGACTACACATCCCTACTTTGCCGATTTGTTGGATAACGTTGAAATAAATAATGATGAAGAGCTTGCGCAAATACATCTTATTTCAAAAAGTAAATTATTGCAGGAAGTTATTGTAAAGTCGGGCACAGGGTTTCGTATTAAAGGAGATACAACAATTTATACAGCAGACAGCTTTAAAGTAAGCGCTAATGCCAACGTTGGAGAATTATTAAAAAAATTACCAGGCATACAGGTTGATAAAGACGGAAAGATAACCGCAATGGGCGAAACGGTGCAGAAAGTATTGGTAGATGGTGAAGAATTTTTTGGTGATGATCCCGGAATGGCTGTAAAAAACTTAAGAGCAGATGCTGTAAAAGAAGTGCAGGTATTTGATAAAAAAAGCGACCAGTCGGAGTTTACGGGCATAGACGATGGCAAAAAGCAAAAGACGATTAATCTCAAATTAAAAGATAATAGTAAACGTGGTTACTTTGGTAAAGTGGATGTAACCGGGGGCACACAACAGAATAATGAAAACCGTTATAATGAAAATTTATTGTTCAGTTCTTTTAAAGGAAAAAGAAAATTATCTGCATTTCTGCTAAGCGGTAATACAGGCCAGGATGGGCTTAACTGGCAGGATGAACAGAAATATGGCAGCGGGGATGATAACATCAGTCTTAACCTTGATGATGATGGCAATGTTAATTTTCAATGGACAGGAAACACTGCTGATGATGAGCCTTATGTTGATCCGCAGAATGGATTTATGACCAATGTGAACGCTGGCCTGCAATACAGCAACAAATGGAATGATAAATACAATTTTAATTTATCTCCTAAATATAACAGTCAGCAATACACTAATCACAAACAAACTTTCACCGAAACGCAGATTGGTGATTCGGTATTAGATCAAAACGCTACTGAAGTTGATAATGTAAACAGGCACAATTTTAAAATAAGAGGGGTTTTGGATATGAAGCTGGATTCTATGAACTCATTAAAGATTACTGCTAATACAAATTTTTATCATACTGAAAGTGGCAGCATTCTAAATTCAATAAGCACCGGCAATACTGGCACTTTAAAAAATACCAGCACAAGAAACCTGGAAACCGATAATGATAAAAATGCAGTGTCCGGAAATATTCTTTTCAGGCATAAGTTTAAAAAAAACAGGAGAACAGTCACTTTCTCAGGTGACTGGAATATTCTAAACAACCAGGGAACAGATTTTTTAAAGTCACTTAATACTGCCTATCTTGATGGTGCTTCTTCCGGCTCACAGGATCTTGATCAAATGAAGGACTATAACACCTCCACCACCAACCTGTCTGGAAAAATCGTATATACGGAACCTTTAGCTAAAGAATATTCATTAGAACTTCCTACCAGTTGGCTTATAATTACGGAACCAACAATCAGCTTACTTATAATTACACCCCTATTTCAAATAAATATGAAACTATTGTTGATTCTTTATCGAACCAGTTTAAACAGAATATTCTGCAAAATATACCTTCAGCAAGGATAAATTTTGCGAATAAAAAAATCAAATTAAATATCGGTTCAGGATTTGGCTTTACCAATTTCGATTTAAAAGACCTTACTTTTAATAAAGATTATACAAGAGACTATGTAAATTTTTACCCCACCGCCAACTTTAATTATACTTATAAGCCAAACCATAGCATAAGGATCAATTACAATGGTAATACAACACAACCTACTATTAACCAGCTACAGCCCTTAAGAAATAATAATGATTATTTTAATCAATACATAGGCAACCCTAATTTGAAACCATCTTTTACGAATTCATTTAATATAGGGCATAACGGTTATAAT
>JBBRHI010000650.1:0-1980 GCA_038222995.1 Bacteroidia bacterium
ACTTTTTGTTTTCTGATGTAGTAGATTTTACTGATAATTTTTTCCTGACTTCCGCATTATTTTAAAAAGGATCAATTTAAACCATTTAATAAATTGATTTTATGATGTTTACATTTTGGAGTTGGGTGGCTCGAGGGTACCTTTGCATATGTTTATCCGTAAGAAACGTAATAAATCAGGAAGTATAAGTTTTCATATAGTACGCAAAGAAGGTCGTAAACAAGTTTTAGTTTTAAGTTTAGGTAGTGGAAGAACAGTAGTCGAAATTGAAAAGTTAACGATACAAGCACATCAGGAATTATCAAAGCGTTTAGGGCAAAGTAGCTTGGATTTAAAGTATGATCCTGACGAATTGCACATACAACAACTTCTTTCAAATATTGAACGCATAGAAGTATCAGGAGTTGAATTAATATTAGGAAAGTTATTTGATGAAATAGGTTTTAATAAAATCAAAGCACCATTATTTAGGCACTTAGTTTTATCTAGAATAAGTTATCCAGGAAGTAAGCTTAAAACAATAGAGTATTTATTACGCCACCATCAATTGATTTATGAGTTGGATGCGGTATATCGTTTTTTGGATAAAATCACAAACAAACACAAGGATCAATTACAAGATATTAGCTATGCTCATACACTATCGATTTTCGAGGGTAATTTATCCATTTTATTTTATGATGTTACTACTCTATATTTTGAAGCAAGTGAAGAAGATGATTTACGTAAAACAGGATTTTCAAAAGATGGAAAGGCGCAACATCCTCAAATAGTATTAGGTTTATTAGTAAGTGAGGAAGGTTATCCATTAGCATTTGAAATGTTTGAAGGAAACACTTTCGAAGGGAAGACAATGCTTCCTGTTATTGAAAAATTCAAACAAAAATATCAACTTGAAAACATTGTTGTAGTTGCTGATGCCGGATTACTTTCAAATGAAAATGTAAAAATATTAATACAACAAAAATATCAATTCATATTAGGTGCAAGAATTAAAAACGAAAATCATTTATTACAAAACCAAATCACTACAGCAGAATGGAAGAATGGTCAAACTCGTGCTTATACGAAAGGTGATAATGAAAAATTAATAGTAAGCTATGCTGATACTAGAGCCAAGAAAGATAAATACAATAGAGAAAAAGGAATAAAAAGATTAGAAAAACTCATTCGGACAGGTAAACTTACTAAGCAACAAATAAATAATCGTGGGTATAATAAATATCTAAAATTAGATGGTGAGATTCAAATAAAAATAGATTATGAAAAATTTAATACGGATAGAAAATGGGATGGATTAAAGGGATATTTGACAAACTCAAACTTACCTGTCGATGTAATCATTAATCATTACAAACAACTGTGGCATATAGAGAAAGCTTTTAGAATATCAAAAACAGATTTGAAAATACGGCCAATTTATCACCGGTTAAAACATCGAATACAAGCGCATTTAATCATAGCATTTTGCAGTTATAAAGTTTATAAAGAGCTAGAACGCCAACTTAAAATAAAACAAGCCGAATTAAGTACAACAAAAGCTATTGCTATCATGCAATCAATCTATACAATTGGAACTGTATTGCCATTATCAAGAAAATACACTCAATTAATTTGGGCGAAAACAGAAGAGCAAAAAAACCTCTTAAAACTCTTTGATGTTAAATTTTAACTTGGGT
Organism: Bacteroidia bacterium; assembly: GCA_038222995.1. Lineage (GTDB taxonomy): Bacteria > Bacteroidota > Bacteroidia > B-17B0 > Aurantibacillaceae > UBA4416. The sequence goes on from JBBRHI010000650.1 coordinate 1,680, forward strand.
GGCTCAAATGCGGAAAACAGGAGATTTCAATATCTCATTTTCTGCTTGTGTTAATTGAAACATAAAGTCTGAAGGAAACCTTTCTATATTTCGTTTTACTGACTGCTTTAACACTTTTGTTTCCACCTGATAAAGCTCTGCTAATTCAGCATCTAACATTACTTTTTGTTTTCTGATGTAGTAGATTTTACTGATAATTTTTTCCTGACTTCCGCATTATTTTAAAAAGGATCAATTTAAACCATTTAATAAATTGATTTTATGATGTTTACATTTTGGAGTTGGGTGGCTCGAGGGTACC
>JBBRHI010000651.1:0-1974 GCA_038222995.1 Bacteroidia bacterium
GGCACATTGCCTGTGGTAACTTTAGGGCCTGATACAGGTTATTGCCAGGGCTCCTCTATTACATTATATGCAGGCAACGCCGGCTCAAGTTATATGTGGAGCACAGGCGCTACTACTTCTTCTATTACAGTTTCAGCGGCGGGCACTTACTCTGTGTTGGTAACACACCCAAGTACCTGTAAATCGTCGGATGTTATAACTATTACCGCACTGCCCTTACCAAGCGTAAGTTTAACATTTGCAAATCCTGAAATATTTTGCCCAACCGACCAAAGCCGTGTGTTAACGGAAGGAACACCTGCCGGCGGCACCTATATAGGCTCAGGTATAACGGGCAATAACTTTAATGCGTCCGTTGCAGGACAAGGCACTTATATTATTTTATATAATGTAAGGGGCGCTAACGGCTGCTCTAATATAGCGCGTGATACCTTAAAGGTATATGCCTGTGTTGGTATTGATGAACAGGAAAGCAATGTAGGCTTAAACATTTATCCTAATCCTAACAACGGACAGTTTACTTTAGAATTGGCCGCTAACAGTGATGTAGATGCTAAGATCAGTATTATAACGGTTGACGGAAGATTGGTTTACCATAATGCAGTTTCCGGTAACGGTATTATTACAAAAGAGGTTAATATAGCTGACCTGGCAAACAGTATTTATTATTTAAAGCTCGAAACAAAGGATGTTGTGAAAGCTTACAAAATTATTAAGCAATAATTTTTATTAAATATTCATTTAAAGGCTCTGTGTTAATCGCAGGGCCTTTTTTTATTTATACGTTCGGGATAAGCCTTTTTAAAGAGAGCAGTTTATTTTATGCCTAAAGGTTTCTCTAAAATCGAAATGAGGTTCATATCGTATTTTGAAAATAGTAATAGGATATCATTAAAAGGCTTTGGCTAAATAAAAAATAGTTACTTCCTTGCATTCACTAATAAAAAAACACATTACATATAAACCTTAAGTGTAAGGCTTACCAGAGCCCACACTAATTTCGTATATCAAAATCAGGGATTAATTTTAGTACACAAAACACATATCATTTTATTACATTTAACACTGCGCACTGCGGCATCATTTAATCATTATATTATACCATGAATATTTTAAAATTTGGAGGAACAAGTGTAGGAAGTGCGGAACGCATGAAAGCGTTGGTTCCCTTAATTAATAACGGCGATAAAAAAATAGTAGTGCTTTCTGCCATGAGCGGAACTACAAACAAGCTGGTAGAAATTTGCGCTTCATTATACCAAAAACAGCCTGATGCTGCCAATACTATTATTGATGAGTTAGAGCAGGTATACATACATGAAGTAAGCCGGCTTTACTCAAAGGAAGAGTACAAAACCAAAGGAAATGACCTGGTGAGAAACCATTTTAATTACCTGCGTTCTTTTACATTGGATATGTTTACGGGGAATGAAGAGAAAGCCATTTTAGCGCAAGGGGAATTGCTAAGCACGGCCTTGTTCTTTTTTTATTTGCAGGAAAAAGGTATTAAAGCCGCGCTTTTACCGGCGTTGAATTTTATGCGAATTGACGGAAATGACGAGCCTGATTTACATTATATAGAAAAAAATTTGGAAGCCGAATTAGGTAAACATCCTGATACACCTCTATTTATTACACAAGGTTATATTTGCAGAAATGCCTTTGGTGAAATTGATAATTTAAAACGCGGAGGCAGCGATTATTCCGCTTCCATAATAGGAGCTGCTATTAAAGCCGGTGAAGTGCAAATATGGACCGATATTGACGGTATGCACAATAACGATCCGCGTATTGTTTCTAAAACTCATGCCATACATGAGCTGAGTTTTGATGAAGCGGCAGAGCTTGCTTATTTTGGCGCCAAGATTTTGCACCCTACCTGTATATTGCCGGCGCAAAAAAGAAATATACCCGTACTGCTTAAAAACACTATGCAACCGGATGCGCAAGGAACGATCATCTCGAACGTTACCA
>JBBRHI010000652.1:0-1968 GCA_038222995.1 Bacteroidia bacterium
CCAATAAAGGGCCTTCCAACACAGATTACCTGGGTACAGTAAAGGCAAGGATAGATACTTTTCTTGTTCACAACCCGGGCATAAAAAAAGAAGATATACCGTCTGATTTAGTTACCGCCTCCGGTAGTGGGTTAGATCCTAATATTTCTATCCGGGCGGCTCATATTCAGGTACCGAGAATTGCAAAAATCAGAAGCAGGAGCGAAAAAGAACTTTATAATTTAATTAGTACAATAAAAGAAGGCTCTCTTTTTGGAATACTGGGCCCCGAAAAAATAAATGTTTTAAAACTTAATGTGGCATTAAACGCTTTATAACCCTAGCAAAACGAAAAGAAAACCCTATCAAAATGAAAGGGTATGAACGACTTACAAAGTGCTGTTTAAGGCATTTGACATGGTATTCAGCACTTTACAGCGCGAGCCAACAATTTGCACATAATTAGCATATAAGTAACAATAAAAATAAAAAAAATAATAAAACACATAAACATGAAAAAAATAATTTACCTATTAACACTTAGCTCAATTCCCTTTTTAATTAAAGCTCAAACTGTTGCTCCGTCTGATACCAACCTTGATGAAGACGGGGACGACACAACATTGGTTAGCAAACAAAAAGGAGAACCGTTGGAAGGAATGGATATGACCTGGTTGAATGGTGGTGATAGACGATCTAAACCAACATTGGCCGGTAAATATTTTACACCAACAGTAATGGTTGATGCAAATTACACTTACTCTTTCGCTAATCCAATCGATAACACAGTGGTAGGGTCAACAGCACTTGCCAGGAATAATGAGATGCAGCTGTCAGGCGCTTATCTTGGAGGCGATTTTAATTATAAAGGAGCGCGTGCGCACATTGTTACCCAATTCGGAACACGTTCTATAGTAGTTCCGAGAAATGATTATAGTGTGTATAAAGGACAATATCAATTAGCAAATGCATACCGTTATCTGGCGGAAGCAAATGCCGGTTACCATTTTAAAAAGTGGCATGGAATTAATGTTGACGCCGGAATGTTTATGTCTTATATTGGACTTAACTCTTATTACCAGGTTGAAAACTGGGAATACCAAGCTTCTTACACATCCGATAACACGCCTTGGTTCTTTAACGGAATACGTATTCAGCTTTTTGTGACTAAAAAATTAAAAATTGAACCTTGGATCATTAACGGTTGGCAAAGTTACGGTATGTTTAATAAACAACCCGGCGTAGGCGGAAATATTACATGGTGCCCGAATGAAAATGTAAAAATCTTAACAAATGATTATTACGGGGCCGATGCGGCATTGACTCCCGATAGAAGAAGATTTCATTCTGATAATAGTGTATTAGTACGTTACTATAAAAACAAAAAATCAAGAGGGTTGAGCCAAATGGCCTTTTCCTTGACAGGTGATATTGGCCTTGAAACAGGAGGCGGAGTAAATGGGTTTAACGACAAAAAAGATGCCGCCGGAAATGTAGTAGCACCTGCGCAATATTTTGCAAGCTTAATGTTTTACAACCGTATTTGGTTTTATAAAAATAAATTTGCTTTTACATTTGGCGGAGGAGTTATGCAAAATCCGGGTCGTTATTTAGTTTTATATCCAACCGGGCAAGCAAGTCCTTTGCCTAATACAAATAACCCTACAACCACTGAAGGCGCTTATCCCTACAGTGCTAACCCGGGCGATCAGTTTAATGCTTGGGACGCTTCGGCAAATGTTGAATGGGCACCGAATCAACATGTGTCATTTAGGCTTGAATACGTGCATAGGGAATCATCAGTGCCTTATTTTGCCGGGCATGGAGGCGTTACTTCACCCAGCGGATATTCAACAACCGCTTTTGGCCCGGGCACAGCCTATCCTAATTGGGCACCCGACCTGGTAAAAACGGAAAACCGAGTTATTTTTGCGGTGCTGTTCAGATTATAATGATATTGTTTAATAAAAATGCAACCCTCTAGTTTTG
>JBBRHI010000653.1:0-1967 GCA_038222995.1 Bacteroidia bacterium
CTACCACTTTATGTAAAACCTCCGGACCGAAAGGATTAAAAAAATAAAACACGGAGGCATCAGCCGGTATCTCGTAAACCGCAGCATCTGAAAAAGCAAAGTGAATACGGCTTTCAGGGTTTTGTTTTTTATAGATCAATTTATTTTCATTCGCATCTTTAATTAATTCAAGGGCAATATCAATACCTATTAAATTTGTAAAACCGCATTGTTCCGCTACAAACAACGCTCTGCCTTTGCCGCAGCCGTAATCAATAAAAGGCAATGCTTTTATTTCGCCGGGAATATGATTAAATATGGAGAATAAAATATAATAACTGGCACCTTGGTAATGGTGATTTTGACCGGAATCTTCACCTGCTAAAGTGAGATTGGTAAGGTTAACAATACGGTGGGTATTGATTCCCAAACGTTTTTCGTATTTTCCTTCATGCGTAAGCAGTTTAAACGTATTTACAATACCGCGGTAATAAAGCGACCTGAAAAAATAGTAAATATACTGGAATAGCTTCATCGCCTCAAATGTACTATCTTGTCTAATACTATTGATAATTTTAATAAAAAAAATTACCTTCATACCACCAAACAGCTCTTATGGAAATTGATTTAGAAGCAGAAAAAAAGGAAATATTAAACCGTTACAAAAACTTAATTAAAGCCTGTAAAAGACGCTTAGAAAAAGGGGATAAGGAAATTATACGCAAGGCATTTGAAGTAGCTGTAGAGGCTCATAAAGAAATGCGCCGCAAATCCGGCGAACCTTATATTTACCATCCCATTGCTGTTGCCCAGATCTGTGCCGAAGAAATTGGCCTTGGAACCACCTCCATTGTATGCGCTTTGTTGCACGATACGGTGGAAGATACTGAAATGACGGTAGAAGACGTTAAAGGCATGTTCGGTGAAAAAGTATCACAAATCATTGACGGTTTAACAAAGATATCCGGGGTATTTGATCAAACCTCTTCCATACAGGCCGAAAACTTCCGGAAAATGCTCTTAACTCTTTCCGAAGATGTAAGGGTAATTTTAATAAAGCTGGCCGATCGATTACACAATATGCGGACGCTTGATCACATGAAGCGTGATAAGCAAATGAAAATTGCGGGAGAAACACTTTACCTCTATGCCCCGTTAGCACACCGTTTAGGCTTAAACGCCATTAAATCTGAACTGGAAGACCTTGGATTAAAATACACCAATGAAGATTGGTACAATGATATTGTAAGGCGTTTGGCAGAAACAGAAACGGCCCGCAAAAAATTCATTAAAAACTTTATAGATCCTTTAAACGATATTTTACAAGAGCAAGGCTTTAACTTTAAAATTTACGGAAGGCCAAAATCGATCTACTCCATCTACAACAAAATAAAAAATAAAGGCGTTCCCTTTGATGAGATCTATGACCTCTTTGCCATTCGCATCATCATAGATACAGCGGTAGACAAGGAAAAAGCAGACTGCTGGAAAATTTATTCGATCATTACTGATTTCTATCATCCAAACCCTGACAGGTTAAGAGATTGGATCTCGACACCAAAAAGTAACGGTTACGAAAGCTTACATACCACTGTAATGGGCCCCGAAGGTAAATGGGTGGAAGTACAGATAAGAACAGTACGCATGGATGATTTGGCAGAGATGGGCTATGCTGCGCACTGGAAATATAAAGATGCGGCTGCGGAAAAAGAAAGTAATTTAGAAAATTGGTTGCGTCGTATCCGTGAGTTGCTTGATAATCCGGATCCTAACGCGCTCGAATTTATTGATGACTTTAAGCTGAATTTATTTGCCGACGAAATTTTTGTATTCACCCCGAAAGGTGAAATGAAAACGTTACCCGTTACAGCTACAGCGCTCGATTTTGCTTTTGAAATTCATACGAAAGTCGGAGAGCATTGTATTGGAGCGAAAGTAAATCATAAATTAGTTCCTTTGAGCTACCAATTAAAAGCGGCGACCAGGTA
>JBBRHI010000654.1:0-1963 GCA_038222995.1 Bacteroidia bacterium
TTTTCCTTGTACCTTTGAATCAAAGCTGGCAGTAAAAGTGTAACAAATATTTTATATGAAACATCTCTTTTATACTCTGGGTCTATTTCTTCTAATCTGCACGATTTCAGGATGCGATAACAATGATCTGTTACTTTCTGAAAAGAAACTTAACCGTAATATTCAGAGAACCTGGAAGTTCGTTCTTCCAACACCATCTTCTGATGGTCAAACAGTAGAGTTATGGACATTCAAGGATGGAACCGTGACTTTAAAAATCAAAGAAAAAAGTTTAGTTGATACTATTACCTTTCTGGGGAAATACAGTGTTGATGCGAGATTTTCAAAAGCTTATGTAAGTCTTAGTGATTTTGCTTTTACCGGCGTGAATTATTTAACACCGAATTCACAGGTTACAGAACTTGCCCTTAACCGCCGATGGGATCTTGTTGAATTAGATAACCCGGTTTTATACCTTGCAAGCACAAATGATAAAGGGACTTTACAATCTCTTGAATTTGTAGAAAAATAAATCAGATACTTTATTGCTTAAAACCTGAGTTCGGGTTAAGGATATTTAAGATATTGTTTATAACTATTTGATTATCAATTAAATATAGCATTAAAATCGATTAATATTGTAGTGCAAACAACAAATAAAAATCAATTTCAATGCTACAAGACAAAATTGCGGAAATTTTCATGAAAGTCGATGACTTTTGTAATCTGTTTAAAGTTGAATTAAAGAACTATCATGTAATTGATAATTCAGAAACAAAAAAAAGAAATCGTAAATCCGGTTTATGTGATTCAGAAATTATTTCCTTATTAATCGCATTTCATGGTGGTCAATTTAGAAATTTCAAAACCTTTTATATCCATTATGTGAGTGTGCATTTAAAAAAAGATTTTCCTGGGTTGGTTTCATACAATCGATTTATAGAATTAAGTCCTGGTTCAGCTATTGTATTTATGTTGTTTTTACATCATTGTTGTAGAGGAGAATGTACTGGTATTAGTTTTATTGATTCAACAGTGTTAAGAGTTTGTCACAACAAAAGAATAAAGCGCAATAAAACATTCAAAGGTGTAGCACAATTAGGAAAATCAACAATGGGTTGGTTCTTTGGTTTTAAGCTGCACTTAATCATAAATGATAAGGGGGAAATACAATCTTTTTATTTAACACAAGGGAATGTAGATGATAGGGATATAAAAACGATTACTCACATGACCAAAGAACTTTTTGGAAAACTAATTGGCGATAAAGGATATATATCTAAGGCATTGAGCGATTTGCTTTTCGGCAACGGAATACAATTAATTACGGACGTTAGAAGAAATATGAAGAGTAAAGCACTTAGCAACGAAGAAAAAATACTTATCAGAAAAAGATCTGTTATTGAAACTGTAAACGATGAGTTGAAAAACATGTGCCAAGTTGAACATACAAGACATAGATCTATTAATGGATTTTTGATAAATATAATGGGAGCACTTGCAGCCTATTCTTTCTTCCCTAAAAAACCATCCATCAGTAAGGATGTTCAAAACACTAATCCTAATAATACAAATACATTAAAGCAACAATTAATGCTTGCCGCTTAACCCGAACTCAGGTTTAAAAGCTTTCGGAAAACTTCCGGAAGCTTTTTTATTTTAATTCAGAATCTGCATTTCATCGATTAATCTTTGCGCTCCTGCAAATTTATCAATGATAAATAATGCATAGCGGATATCAAGTGAAATATTTCTGCAAACTTCCGGACTGTATAAAACATCGCTCATTGTTCCTTCCCAAACACGATCGAAGTTGATACCGATTATTTGTCCTTTCCCATTCAACACCGGACTTCCTGAATTGCCTCCTGTAGTTTGGTTAGTTGCTAAAAATGCAACAGGCATTTTACCATTCAGGCCATATCTTCCATAGTCCTTTGCTTTATACAATGCAATTAATTTTTCAGGAACATCAAACTCCTCA
>JBBRHI010000655.1:0-1962 GCA_038222995.1 Bacteroidia bacterium
TAATTCCATTCGCCTTGGTAATAAAGTTAATATACAAGATGGGGCGGTAATTCATTGTACCTATAAAAAAACAAAAACGGTATTGGGCAATAATGTATCAGTTGGGCATAATGCTATTGTACACGGCTGTTTAGTGCATGATAACGTACTGATAGGGATGGGCGCTATTATAATGGATAATTGCGTGATAGGCAGTAATACCATAATAGCTGCAGGGGCAGTTTTAACGGAAGGAACCATTGTGCCAAGCGGATGCATTTACGCGGGGGTTCCCGCTAAAAAAATTAAAGACATTTCTGAAGAATTAATCCATGGTGAAATAGACCGTATTGCCAATAATTACTTAATGTACAGTACCTGGTTTAAATAACGGCCATCACTACTTAAGTTTACATTTTGTATCACCCGCCGAGAGGCTTTCGCAATACTTTTTAGCCTGGCCTTTGGTCTTATCCACGTCACCGGCATCGTAGGTTGCATACGAATTACTGCACTCACAGGTACGGCTCTTTTTACAGGAGATAAGGGTGAAAAGGATAAAAAAAGAAAGAATTACGGTAAATTTCATAGTTTAGGTTTTAATCATGCTAAAATAAACAATAATTTGTTTATTAAATTTGGATAATTAGGGATAAGGCTATATATTTGCCACCCGATTTAAAAATTAAACTAAAATATAAAATGTTAATAGTAGCAGTAAAAGAAGGTGAAAGCATTGAAAAAGCTTTAAAAAAGTTTAAAAAGAAATTTGAAAAAACAGGCGTTGTAAAACAGCTGCGTTCTCGCAAAAACTTCGAAAAACCATCTATCACGCACAGACAAACCCGCATTAAAGCTGTTTACAAGCAAAAAATGCAAATGGGTTTAGCTGACAGCTAGTCTTTTTTCACAAAAATTATAACTCACCTAAGAGAATTACGGATTTTTAAAAGTAAATTCGTTATACTCTTAGGTTTTTTATGTTTGAACAACATCTATCCCGGTTTCTTGATTATCTCACCTATGAGAAAAAGTATTCTGCCCATACGCTTACTTCCTATAAAAAAGACCTGGAGCAGTTCTTAGAGTTTATAAATCCGCAGCACGAAGTATTTAGTATTGATGAGGTAAATTATCAGCAAATACGAAAGTGGATCACGCAACTCACAACTCATAAAATTTCGGCAAAATCAATAAACCGTAAATTATCATCTTTAAAATCGTTCTTTAAATTTTTACAGCGTGATGAGGTTATTGCTTCTAATCCCATGTCTAAAATTACCGGCCCTAAAATACCCAAACGCTTGCCGGTGTTTGTAGAGGAAGCTCAGATGAGTGAACTGCTTGATGGCTCAGAATTTGAAGACAGCTTTAAAGGTATGACAGATCAATTACTCATAAATATATTTTATCAAACGGGCGTAAGACGTTCTGAACTGGCCCATATAAAAGAATCGGATATTGACTTGTTTAATGCTCATATTAAAGTATTAGGCAAACGTAATAAAGAACGGATCATTCCAATTTCTTTAGAGCTTTTACGTAACCTTGAAGCCTATTTACAAGTAAAAAAGGAACTAAAGATATCGAACTCTATGTTGTTGGTGAATAAGAAAGGAACAGGTTTAACCGAAAGTTATATTTACAACTCTGTAAAATATTACCTCTCTCAAACAACGACACTTAAAAAGAAAAGCCCTCACGTATTGCGTCACACATTTGCTACTCATTTATTAAACAACGGTGCCGACATTAATGCCGTTAAAGATCTTTTGGGGCATGCCAGCCTTGCCGCTACGCAGATCTATACACATAACACCATCGATAAATTAAAAAAATCATACAAACAAGCGCATCCGCGGGGCGACTCGTAACTAAATAAAATATAAACCGGTTCCGCCATAAGGCGGAACACAAAACAAAAGGAGGATTTATTATGACAACGAACATTCAAACAGTGCATTTTGATGCAGACAAAAAATT
>JBBRHI010000656.1:0-1961 GCA_038222995.1 Bacteroidia bacterium
GGGTTAATTTTAAAAAGCCTTTAATTCCTCCCACACCCACCGCATTATTACTAAGCATAAGAGAAGAGGCATATTCCGCCTAATTCATTCTGCATTTTTTAATCATAAATTCTTTAAAAATGATTTTCGTGAATAGTATTCCCGAATTTTAAACCCTAATTTCGAAACTGTAAACTATGGACCTTTTCTCTTATAAGCTTGAGCATGTTATCGGGTTTCTTGATAAGGTAAGAGAAATCCCTGTATCCAACGAATCTCAATTTAACGGTACTCTTAAAAATTTAATTGACGAGAAATCGAGGGATGAAGAATTTAAACAACAACTTACAGAATACACTTTTTTAGTACTGGATAATGCCTTTTTTGTAAACGCATTTGCAGATTACGGGATTCAATCGAACAGGGAATTTTTTCCGGAAGTATACAGCAGAATTAAACATAAAATTTTGCCGCCTAATATTCCCGACAATGAGCTAAGTCATTTTATTCTTTTAGTGTTCAATAAAAGAAATGATTATGTGTGGTTGGAAAAAGTAGATATTTCCAATTGGACGAGTTTACTGGCGTTAATTGATACCGGAAGATTAGTAGAGCATTCCGAAAAAATATCCCAACAAATTTATAATGCCATCATTATTTTATGCCATCGCTTTACGGCTATTGGTATTGATCAATACTTAGTAAGCAAAATGCCTGAGATCGATGATAATAATTCTCCGTTTTTTCAACTAAATCAGCAAGCCGCAACTTTTGTAAAAAAACATTTAGATGATAAAACGCTGGAGTTAAATCATGATGAACTCATGAATGTTTTAAATACGATTGATCGCTGTGAGCAGATCTTTATAGATATTCAAAACTTAAAAGATAAGATAGGAACTAGCTTGCAGTTAACTATTTTATTAAAGCGTGCCCAGCAGCATGTAGACAGGATAAGGCTTTTGCTTAGACTGTTTATAACCAAGCAGTATAGTAATAAAGTAAATGTCATTTCAAAACTTATTATTCAATTAGTAAAAGCGGAGCATACTAAAAACAGCGTTAGCAAATTTGTAAAAGAAAACACTAATTTATTGGCGTACCGCATAGTAAGCCATACCTCGCAAAAAGGGGAAGGGTATATTGGTTTTTCAGGAGAAGATAATTTCAAATTGTTTAAGTCTGCCATGGGCGGCGGATTAATAGTAGTGTTCTTAGTCTATATAAAATATTTAATTCATCATTTAAATTTATCTTTATTTTTTGAAGGGTTTTTATTCGGGCTGAATTACGGAATAGGTTTTGTGTTAATGCATTTGGTGCATTTTACGTTAGCTACCAAGCAACCCGCGATGACTGCTTCTTACATTGCGGAGAACATCGGCCACGGAACGGATAGCGAAATAAAACCATGGCATGTATTTAAACAAATTATCAAGAGTCAATTTATAAGTCTTATCGGTAATTTAATTATTGTATTGCCTGTATGTTTTGCATCGGCATGGGCCATACATCATTATTTTCATTTCTCTGTTTTTAATAATGAAGAATCAAAAGCGCAATTATATGCAAACCATCCCTTGTATAGTGCCTCATTGATTTATGCCGCCATTGCAGGTGTTTTTCTTGCGTTGTCGGGCATTATTATAGGGTATATTGATAATAAGGCAGTGTATTCTGAAATTGCGGAACGTATTATCAAGCATCCTCATTTTGATCCTAAATACAGGTTAGGAAAGCGTAAAAAACTGGCAGCGTTTGTCGAAAAAAACTTAGGAGCAATACTCGGAAACTTATTTTTAGGTTTTTCTTTAGGTATGGCCGGCAGTATCGGTAAATTTATAGGAATACCTTTTGATATAAGACACGTTACTATATCTTCCGGCAATTTTGCCTTAGCATTAGGTAATATGCACATGAATGATCTTTACTTGATAATAACCGTTTTCATTGGTATTATTTTGATCGGGATTATCAATATT
>JBBRHI010000657.1:0-1954 GCA_038222995.1 Bacteroidia bacterium
AGCACATTTTTTAAACCGGCTATTTGTTTTATAATATTTAACCCGGTAGTAACCGAATAAATATTACCTGCTTTATAATGAAACTTAAGAGTGGAAAATTGAGAAAGGTCTAAGTCGGTATTAGGCTTAACCAAAATGAATATCCGTATTTTTTCAGACGTATTTTCTTCAGCCAATTTTTTAATTAAAGTAGTATTGAAGATGCTTTGAGAATTAAGCAAGCCCGAAAAAAACACTAATATAAAAAATGCAAAATGCCTGATCATCCTAAAATAATTATCACATTAAGTTACAAAAAATTTAGATATTTACAAGATGCGAATTATTTTGTTTTTAGCGGTTATGTATTGTGTTATTCCCAATGCGGGTAAGGCACAGGATTCAGTCGCTTATTCTATAGACTTTAGATTGTATGAAGGATTATACCTTAATTACGATGAGTTTCGCTACAATTGGCCTGTCCCGAAAGAAAAAATAATCACTAAAATAAACAAGGACCAGCTTGATTTTTACAGCAACCTGATTGAAGATGAATATATACAGTATGTTGAAAGAGACGGGACGATCACCAAAATAAAATCCGAAAAGGTGTGGGGCTATTGCCAGAACAATATCATTTTTATTAACATGGATAAAAACTTTTACCGCATTCCTGTATTTGGCGCCATCAGTAATTTTATAGGTACTGTGGAAGTGGTGAGCTATTCCCCGGGCTATGATCCCTTTATGAATGCACCTATCGGCAGCACTCAAATGAGAACACGGGAGATCCGGCAATTCTTATTTGATTTTTACAGCGGAGAAATTAAGCCTTTTAGCGTTGAACAAGTAGAGGAATATTTAAAAAAAGATGAGGCGGTACATAAAGAATATATGACGCTCAGCAAGAAAAAACGAAAAGATTTTGCAACGAAATATATCCGGATGTATAATGAGAAGCATCCCGTGTATTTCCCTAAAGGGTAGGCGTTTTCGAGCACAAAAACCTTTTTTCATTTTACCGCGGTACGTGCCGTTTTTATTTTAACTTTATAGCCTTAAAATTATCAGATATGTCAGAAGTAGGAAGACAAATTATTTATAGTATGGTAAATGTATCCAAGATACATCCGCCGCAAAAACAAGTATTAAAAGACATTTATATCTCCTTTTATTATGGAGCCAAAATAGGTGTGTTAGGATTAAACGGTTCAGGTAAATCGTCTTTATTGCGCATTATGGCGGGTATAGACAAAGATTATCTCGGGGAGATCCATCAGTCGCCCGGTTATTCGATCGGCTTGCTGGAGCAGGAGCCAAAGCTCGATGAAAATAAAACGGTTATTGAAGTAGTGCGTGAAGGCGCTCAAAAACATGTGGATATTTTAAATGAATTTGAGGAAGTGAATAATAAATTCATGGACGAGGAAATTTTAAATGATCCCGATAAAATGGATAAATTAATTAATCGCCAGGCACAGTTGCAGGAATTAATTGATCAGTTTGATCTTTGGAATTTAGATACACGCTTAGAGCTGGCAATGGATGCTTTGCGTTGTGCGGAAAGTAACACGCCTATAAAAGTATTATCAGGCGGGGAACGCCGTCGTGTAGCTTTATGCCGTTTATTATTACAGGAGCCTGACATTTTATTACTGGATGAGCCTACCAACCACTTGGATGCGGAAAGCGTTGATTGGTTGGAGCAACATTTACAACAATATAAAGGAACAGTGATCGCGGTAACGCATGACAGGTACTTCTTAGATAATGTAGCAGGATGGATTCTGGAGTTAGACCGCGGAGAAGGAATTCCATGGAAAGGAAATTACTCATCATGGTTAGAGCAAAAAGGAAACCGCTTAAAGCAAGAAGAGAAAACGGAAAGCAAACGTCAGAAAACATTGGCGCGCGAGTTAGACTGGGTTCGCCAGGGAGTAAAAGGACGCGGCGTGAAACAGAAAGCCCGTTTAAA
>JBBRHI010000658.1:0-1952 GCA_038222995.1 Bacteroidia bacterium
TTAGTATGTCGGATATAGAAGAAAATTTCCCTCCGTCATAAAAGCTATCAGGGGTTAAATTAATTACAGCCATTATTTTGGCTTTATCAAAGCTTAATTGTTTGCCGTTTGTTAAATAAGATTCGTACATTTTTATATAAATTAGCGCATCTAAATATATGAACAATACATCTCAGCAATACGACAACGCCATAAAATTGTGCAAGGATCTTTTCTTAAAAAAGATGAAAGATTACGGTACTGCCTGGCGAAACCTTAGGCCTACATCGTTAACAGACCAAATATTTATTAAAGCGCAACGCATTAAAAGTATTGAAGAAAAAGGGACGCAAAAAATTTTGGATGATATTAAGGGCGAATACATAGGTATTATCAATTATTGTATTATTTCGTTGATACAACTTGAACTTATAAATGACCCGCGGTTAGAACTGCCTTTTGAAGAAGTAGAACGCTTATACAACTCTTATGCCGGAAAGACTAAACAATTAATGGAAGATAAAAATCACGACTACGGTGAAGCCTGGAGAGATATGCGTGTAAGCTCATTAACAGACCTTATTTTAATGAAAATATTCAGGGTAAAGCAAATTGAAGACAATAAAGGCCAAACCCTTGCCAGTGAGGGCGTAGACGCCAATTATATGGATATGTTAAACTATTCTGTTTTCGCACTTATAAAACTAGCTTAACCGGCATGAAATTTTGTTATATCTTACCTAAAAAACCCAAATTTATGAAACGTAAAAACACCCTTAAAACAATGTTGAAGCTATCATTGTTTTTTTGCCTATTACTAAGCTTTAATTCTAATGCTCAATCTGCTTCTAAAGTAGGAAATAAAGAGTTTTATCACACACCCTATAATGACCGTAACAGCGGCTCATTCGGAAAAGGTCAGCACCTTCTATCTTTAGGGTATGGTGTTCCCAATTTCCTGTATTCAGGTTACGGAGTAGGTGTTAAAGGCAATTCTCTTGTTTACGGTGGCGACCGCCATATTGGCATAGGTCCTGTAATGCTTAAGTATGAATTTCCTATAAGGGATGAAGTGGGCTTAGGTTTTATTTTACAAGGAGCTGCTAAAAGCTGGAAATACGGTAATGGTAATGCGTACCGTGATCATGCCTGGGGAACAGGCGCAGCCTTTATGGGCTATTACCATTTTAATAAATTAATTAATGTGGAAAAACTGGATGTGTATGCCGGCGTAGGAGTTAATTTTACCTATCAGCAACTAACAACCGATCATGCTTATTACACCTATTATAACTCATACTACGGTGTTTATTATAATAATAATGACCAAAGTGATTTTAATGTAAGGCCTTGCGGTGTAGTTGGTGCGAGGTATTATGTAGCGCCAAAATTTGCTTTCTCTTTAGAAGCGGGCTATACCACATTCAGTTCTCTTAATTTGGGAGTAACTTTCCGATTGTAATTAGTAAAGTTCAACCACCTTATCGGCATAACGCAAAGCAGAATCTCTATGACTAATAATTATAGAGGTTTTGTTTTTCATAACCGTTTTTAAATTATTCAGGATCAATTCTTCTGTTTCAACATCTACAGCCGATAAGCAATCGTCAAAAATTAAAATTTTCGGTTTTGAGATAATAGCGCGGGCAATAGAAATACGTTGCTTTTGTCCGCCCGATAAAGTGACCCCACGCTCGCCAACCATGGTATTAAAACCTTGCGGGAAAGCCATAATATTATCATAGACTCCCGCATCTTTTGCGGCCTTAAAAATTTCTTCATCGCTGTATTGATGATCTATTGAAAAAGCAATATTATTTTTAATGGTATCCGAAAACAAAAACACTTCCTGCGGCACATACCCGATACTCTTTCTTAAAACTGACAGGTCATGCTTTTCTATCGGCGTTCCGTCAATTAAAATTTCACCTGAGCTTACATCATATAAACGTGCTATTAAATTGGCCAATGTT
>JBBRHI010000659.1:0-1938 GCA_038222995.1 Bacteroidia bacterium
AAATACATCAGCTGTTGTTACTCCCCCTACGTTATTGTCTGCAAATATTGGTGTACCTGTAAAACCAAAAAGTTGAGATTTTTTAAAGAACTTTTTTATATGTCCGTGTGTTAAACCAAATTGACTTCTGTGGCACTCATCAAAAATAATTACTACTTTTTCGTCAGCTAAATCTGCAAATTCAGATAGGTATGACTCCCTTCCTATAGCAATATCTAATTTCTGTATTGTAGTCACAATTAACTTACGGTTTTTATCTTTCAATTGCGACACTAAATTACGAGTATTATTAGTACCATCTACTGAACCGTCTGAAAATGAGTTGAACTCCTTGGTTGTTTGAATATCCAAATCTTTTCTATCCACAACGAACAACACTTTCTTAACTTCAGGCATTTTTGAAAGTATTTGGCTTGCTTTAAATGAAGTAAGTGTTTTACCAGAACCAGTTGTATGCCAAATATAACCATTCTTATCTGACTCTTTGACCTTCTCTTCTATTTTTCTAACAGCATAGTATTGGTATGGCCTGAGAATCATAGGTATCTTCAAAGACTCTGCAAGAACAATATATTCTGCAATCATCTCAGACACTACACACTTTTCTAGGAATACTTCAGCAAATTTATCAAGCTGCGTAGTTTTATTATTTTGCTCATCCGTCCAATAAAAGGTCTGTTCAAAAGATTGCCCAGGGTTATTAGAAAAGTACTTTGTATTTACACCGTTACTGATTACAAAGATTTGTACGTACTCAAACAAGGTTCTTGTGAACGAATGCCTATGGTATCGCTGAATCTGATTGAATGCTTCTTTCATTTCGATTCCCCGACGCTTCAGCTCTATTTGCACTAATGGCAATCCGTTTATAAGCAGCGTTACGTCATAACGATTTTTATACTTACCATCCTGAGTTACTTGGTGCGTGACCTGGTATTCGTTTTTACACCAATGATCCATGTTGAAAAATCTTACCCAAATAGTGCTTTCGTCATCACGAGGTAGAATAAAACGATCTCGCAGAATTTTAGCTTTTTGAAATCTATCCCCTTTATTCAGATGATTTAATATCCTCTCGAACTCAGTATCAGAAAAAGTTGTTTCATTAAACTTTTCCAGCTGTGTACGCAAGTTTGTAATTAATGCTTTAGAATCCTCCAACACCACAAGTGGAAATCCAAGTCCCTGAAGCTGAGTTATTAATGTGTTTTCGAGTTGTTGTTCCGACTGTGTATTCATATAACTATAAATATCCTCTCATAACTTCAATAGATTTTTGTAAATCAGAAATTGAGGCTGCTCCACATTCACCTCTATGATGAATCTGATTTCTGACAAATGTATGCAAACTTACTTCATTTGGGTTTCCCATCCAATCGTAAGTAGGTTGATCAGATTTAGTTTGTTGGAAAAAATCTAAATCAAAATTCTTAATTCCTTGTCTCGTAGAGTATTTGATAAATAGTTCTTCATAAAGCTCATTATGGTATTCCTCAGTTGAAAGTTGAAATGCAATATAATTAATTTCGTTAGACGATATGTAGGATAACTTTAAATCTTTAGGATTTGATTCAATTACCTTACCCTCTTCTTTTATTAATACCTTAATAAGAACTTTATTATTATCAAGAATCTGTTTAACTAAGAGAGGTGAATGCGTAGTTAAAAATATCTGGGAACATTTTGAAAATTCTAATAATATTTTTGCAAATTCTCCTTGGAGTGATGGATGCAAATGAAGCTCTGGCTCGTCAATTAAAATAATCAAATCCTTTCCGCTCTGAGTGGACAAATAGTATGAATACAATAAAGTAAATATCATTTCAAACCCAGAACCTATATCAGTTATCTGAATTTGTTGATTGTCATCTTTTTTATAACCAAAAAATGCATTTTTAAATGGTGAACAATTATCTATCAGGTTAAGTGAAATCTTTT
>JBBRHI010000660.1:0-1938 GCA_038222995.1 Bacteroidia bacterium
ACAGCCTATACCTATTCGACGAACTGCAAATACAATTTCTCCTTATCGTAATCACTTTTTAATGAAATAAAATTATAGATGGTTGCGCCAAGCACGATTCTTATTCATTTATTACTAATACTTTAAAAGTTCCTGGTATCAAGGAAGGCCTAAATTCCCCCTTTTTCTTTGCGGCAAAATCCCCCGTTGTCGAATATATCTTATGAGTAATTTGATCTACGGTCATAGTCCTTGCACCTTTTTTAGTTTTTAATGTTTGCACTACAGCGAATTTGGTTGAAGACATTTCCTTTATTACAGTCAATGTCCCTTCTCCATTCGTAGAATATATAAGTTTTAACTTTTTATCAAAACCTATTGCATCAGATTCATCTCCAATTGGCAAGGTTGCAATCGTCTTGCCAGTCCGAGCATTGATTACAATCAACTTTTTTTCATCGCAGCCTGCAAAAAGGAGCATGTTTTTTCGGTCTATAGCCAAACCGGAAGCACCTTTTGCAGGAGCGTTGGGCCACCTATGAATTATCCTGTAACTGGACGCGTCTATAACATCAACTTCTGCTTTCCCTGAATTATTTACGTATATTTTTCCTGCGCCATCGCTTACTGCCGTTTCAGGCCAGCCAGTGAGTTGAATGCTTGCTACAGCTTTGTCAGTTAAAGGGTCTATTACCGTTAAATTTTTACTTTTCCCATTACAAATAATCACTTTTTTGGAAAAGTCATCGTAAAAAACACCGTCGGAAAAATCACCAGCGGGGACATGCGCTAACACTTTTAATGTTTTCAGATCAAAGACCAATACACTTTTTGCTGTTCCGTTTGAAATATAGCCTTTCCCCAATTCATGTACCAAGGCTATACCATGAAGATCCTTTTCTGAAGAAATTACTACAATTGAATCACCTGTAAATTTATTAATGACATTAACTGTCGTTCCATGTGATACATAAAGCCTATCGGAAGCAGGATCAACGGTAAGGTAATCATAGTCTCCGCCGCCATTGATATGAAAAATGCTGGAAATTTTAAACGAAGACTTCTGTTGGGCACTTGCACCGGCCGAAATTAAAAGTGTTAATACTGTTATAAATTTAGATATGTTCATAATAAAAAGTGGTTTATAAATCTTTAATTTACATTTAGTTGTATTGTGAATATTTACTCCCACTCGAAGGTATTTAAGTTTGCAATCATTTTTTTAAAAATCGACCTAAAGCATAAAATAATAGACGGTAGTCGATTTTTAACGACTTACAAATAAAACCTACTCCGTATGCAAACAATGGGTCGCCATTAAATATGATTTATGGTTTTTTAGATTGATAGCAATCATTGCCAATCACCAATTAACTTGTTAAATTCCTCCTAAATTGATATTATTGCAGAAGATTTTGACGGTTTGGAACTCTACTTTTAGATAAATAAAGGCTTCCTCTTTTAAATGCCACTCAACATTGTTGTTTTTTATCTGCGCCCGTTTAAAGGGTTTATAAGCCCCCCGTAAGAAATCCTCATAGCAAAATTGTTTTAGGAGGCAGTCAGCGGCTGTAAGATCAATTTTCTGCTTCTCCTCCGTTGACCATGTGTGATATTATTCCTTTATACTGTTTTCTTTCACCTAAATACACACCCGCAATATGAATAAAAATGAATCCAAGAATCAGGTACATCGTGAATCCATGTATATCCCTTATAAAGTGCATCGATTTTAAAGCGGCGACATTATCCTCAAATGCCAAACTCAATCCGGTTACAATCATTACCATTATCAGGACATAAAATAAGGCATACGATGTTTTGACCAGTATTTCGTTACGGGAAGCTATCCGGGTTTGCTTAATCAAAAGGTACGATGTCCTCGCTGTTTTAATTTTCCCGATTAACTTTTTATCAGCTAATTCAAAATATTCAAGGCCGATGCGGAATAAAAAAAGT
>JBBRHI010000661.1:0-1932 GCA_038222995.1 Bacteroidia bacterium
TATACAGCTTTCAAAACGGGAGTTGTCATTACTGAAATAGATTGATCCCATATTTCTTTTTTAGCTTTATTAAAATATATTTCCACATTTTTATTCCTGATCTCTGAGCAGATGTTTTTATTTACTAATTCCTTCACTGCCCGGCTTATAGACATTTCAGAGTAACGTAATAACTCTGCTATTTCTGAAAGACCCTTATATTCAAGAGATTTTTTTAATAAGTGATATAAAACCAGACATTGTGCAACCGGGCTTAACTTCTTATTTAAATTTAAAGAATTAATGTTTTCCGGACTTCCAAAATTAGTAATATTTATCAGCAGATCCGGAAGGAACATCTGTTTATCAGGAACAATAAAGCTTATTTTTTTTTCAATTAATCTTTTCCTTCGGTATGCCGGGATGTTCTTTAATATGAAAACAGTTTTAAAACCTAACTTTCCTTTAAATATTTCTGCGTGCTTTAAGTAGTTAACAGCAGGATAGTTGCTTTCATTTTTTTGTTCAGCAAACAAAAAATTAACATCGAAAATTAGTGCTATTTTTATATTGTATTCTTCCCTCAAAAAAAATGGTATTGAGATAAGCTCAGTGTTATTTATTTCTCTTGGCTTAACTACTACTCCAAAACTGTCAAATATATCTTTATATATACTCATAATAAATAATAATATAACATACAAATTGCATTATAACATAGTCTATGTTATAATGTAATAATACTGTTATTATATTAAAATATCAAGAGATTATGTGTTATATTGAAAGTAACTTTTCTTCTAAAATGAGGTTAAATTTAAAATGATGATGGATGGGTTAATCTTCTTTAATAGCAAAGCAATCAAAAGAGAAAAATTTCTATAGGCCAGATTAAATCTAATGCAACAATAAGGAGAGAATAGTTTTACCCGTTTTAAGTTTTACCGTTTTACAGTTTTACCCCTTCATATTCTTTTTACGATGGTAGAGAATCTGTAAGGTCAGTTTTACAGCTATACTGTTAAAAATGTTTGAGTGATATTGCCGGATATTTTAGCAGCAAAACCAGGGATGACAAAATTATTTTTCACCCTGTTCTTTTAAACATTCATATATTTATTTCCCCGAACGCTTTTATAGGGGATCCAGTGACATTATAACCAAAAAAAGATTAAACCACTTTCACGGGATCACTATGTCTATGACTTTGAAACCAAATTTAATTTTCGTGGTTAACACATGTAACACCTTTTTCTTTATCAAATATTTATAACTACAGACCTTAAAAAATATTTCGTAACTTCTTTCTCGTAATGTTATGCTGCATTTTTTAATGCCTGTACTAAATTTAAAAACAAATCTCCCAATGAAAAAGATATTCTTTTTTTTAGTTTCACTTTGTTCGCTTCTTGTAATTTTTTCCGGCTCGTCTGTTCTTAAGGCTCAGCCTTTGGGTTTCTATATGGTTCCTGCGGAACAGACCGTTAGCACCGGGGCTATGGTTACTATTAAAGTTTATTTTGGTGATTCTAAAGATACATTAAACTCAGATAATACTCCGTTTGTAAGTAACTGGCTCGTAAATGGAAAACCGGATCTTGATCTTACAGCAATTGGTTCTGTTGCTAATTATAAGGTGCCGGATGAAATTCCTGCGATCAATCCCATAGCCATAACCTGTGATGTAGCCGGGGATAACGGTAAAGAACGTGTCACTCTAATCGCCAATATTTTAGTTCAGGATGATGATAATCAGATAGTCATTAACGGAAAAACTTTTGTTTTTAAATCCGGTACAGATCTTATAGACTCAGACGGAAGGGCTGCATCTAATTTAAAAGCTATGGTAACAAATGCCGGTACAGTTTGTACGCTGGCAATGCCTGAAATTATTCTTACACTCGTTATTCCCGGCTCAGCTCCCGGCACTTATGCATGGGACTATACATGCAT
>JBBRHI010000662.1:0-1929 GCA_038222995.1 Bacteroidia bacterium
TATTTTCTTGCTTTTCAGGGGAAATAGCTATTATACTTGCTCCTTTATTGCTTATTAAGGCAATTGAATCTTCTAATTCCATTAATTGTTTATTGCAATATGGACACCATTCACCACGATAAAAGACAATAACAACAGAACCTTTTTTTAATTGATCTTTTAACTGAATGATCTTTCCATTTTGATCGACGGCCTTAAAATCAGGCGCATTATCATTTATATTTAAGCCCTCAGGAGGGTTCACGGTAGTGAAAGACAATAGAGTAACTGCTAATAGCAATTTAAATGGTAGGTTTTTTTTCATTTTTAGTGTTTTACCAAAAGTAATTCGAAAAAAAAAGATAAAAGGTCGTTTAAACGACAATTGTTAGCAAGTAATCTTAATACGTTTGTGAATAAATTCAATCAAATGATATCAACTAAAGCTGTTATTTGTAATCAAAAAAACATAAATCGTAAATATTAATTATTATGGGAAAACTACTTATCCATTTCTTCGCTTTGATTTCTTCGATTCAATTTATAACTGCCCAAGTTCCAAAAAAAGTAATAGTAGAACATTTTACAAATACTAAGTGTAGTGTTTGTGCTTCAAGAAACCCCGGTTTTTACACAAACCTTAATGCACAATCAGGAGTTATACATATGGCGGTTCATCCAAGTTCTCCTTATGCTGCTTGCGTTTTAAGTATGCACAATCCGGTTGAGAATGATGATCGTGCAAATTACTATGGAGTTTACGGAAGCACGCCTCGCTTAGTTATCCAGGGTGTTGTTATTTCAAGCGGTGCAAATTATAATTCAGCTTCTCTTTTCACACCTTACCTTGGGGAAACTTCTCCTGCAAGTATTAAAATATATCAGTATAAATTTGGCGTTGATTCAATCCGTTCAAGAATAGTTGTTAGAACAGAAACTACACATACATTAACAAATTTAAGTTTATTTGTAGCACTTGCAGAGGATACAATTAATTATACCGGTTCTAATGGAGAACCACAGCATTATGATGTGTTTCGTAAATCCCTAACCGGAACTTCCGGAGTTTCGATTACACTTCCTGCTTTAGCAGGTGATTCGGTTGTTTATATTAAATCGTCTCCGGCAAATGTAGCTTGGAATTTTTCAAGAATATTTACAATTGCGATTTTGCAAGAAGCAACCACTAAAGCAGTGGTACAATCACAAAATATATCTGCAAAAACAAATAATTTTGCAACAGGAATCGGCAGCCTGTATTTGAATAGTACAAACATAAATGTTTTTGTCAAAGAAAATAATGTAAGTATTAAACAGGATAAAATTTCAGAGAATTCAAATTTTAGTTTATATGATATAGCAGGGAGGAATCTTGTGAACAGACAATTGGAAGCGGATCTTGAAACTGTGAATGTTTCAACACTTTCTCCGGGAATATATTTATATACTGTTAAATCAAAAGGAATAGTTGTAAAAACAGGAAAGTTGTTTATTAACTAATTAAAAAGGCGAGCTTTAAATTCGCCTTTAACTATTAACAAAACAATGAGTAATATTCATGGAACTATGGCATATAGCAACTAGGCAAATTGAAAGTCAACATATAAAACCGGATTAGATAGAAAACACTTTTCTTCCCGTATATAATTAAAAGTCTTTATTTTCGTTATGCAAATAGTATGAAAACAGAGCCTCCTTCATCAATAGTTTATTAAAGCATTTTTTAACTGACCTAAAAGAAGGCCTGCAGCTTTTAAAGGATGTTAACGAGCTGATTTATTTCGCTAAGCTTAAAATATTGAAAGCAGCAAACTATTTTAAGGACGCTAAATAATTTATTTGAAGGCAAAAACGTGTGTAAATTAAAAAATCCCCCTATTAAAGGGGGATTTAAGAGGTCCCGAGCGGGTTCGAACCGCTGTAGCAGCTTTTGCAGAGCTGTGCCTAACC
>JBBRHI010000663.1:0-1899 GCA_038222995.1 Bacteroidia bacterium
TCCTGATTCGTCCTCTTTAATAAAACCAAATCCTTTTGTTTCATTAAAAAATTTTACTGTTCCTGTGCTCATTTTGTTATTTTAATAATAGTTATGTTCAAATTTAGCTAATTATTTACGAATAAAACAAATTTATTTTATTTTGGGCTGTAATATTTTTTAGCCTCGGGCATAAAGGCTTTCAGGGTAGCTATACGCGTTTCGTCGCTCGGGTGGGTGCTTAAAAACTCCATGGGTTTTTGCCCCGTATTCATTTTAGCCATCCGTTCCCAAAAAGGAATGGCCAGCTCGGGATTGTAACCACCCATGGCGGCAAATATAAGCCCCATTTTATCGGCTTCCGTTTCGTGGGTTCGGCTATACTTTAACACCCCCAATTGCGATACGGCACCATACGATTGTTGAAATAACGCTTGTGTTAATGCCGGTTTTTGTTGTGTAGCTGCCGATAATACGGTGCCGCCAAACTGTACGATCATTCCCTGGCTCATGCGTTCACTGCCATGCTTGGCCACCGCGTGCGCTATTTCGTGTCCCATAACTACCGCCAGGCTTCCCTCGTCCTGTGTTACCGGTAAAATGCCGCTGTATACTACTACTTTGCCCCCCGGCATGCACCAAGCGTTTACCGTTGGATCGTCCACCACGTTAAATTCCCATTTATAACCTTCCAGTTGTTTACTTAATCCCTTGTCTGCATAGTATTTTTCTACCGCCTGTTGTATGCGTGTTCCTATGGTCTTTACCATAATTACCCTCGAATCGCTTGCGGGAAGGGGAGGATTTTTAGACAGGAATTGGCCGTACTCTGTTACGCTCATTCCTATCATTTCATTTTCAGGGATAAAATCCACCGATCGTCGGCCGGTTATGGCATTTTTTTGACAACTCATAAGAGTTACCGCTAAAATTGCGGCCAATACAATATATTTCTTCATAATTTTTTAAGGTTATTCAATACAAGGAAAAGTAGTTCAAATAAAATGCCCGCGCAAAAAAAGTTAAAAAAACTGACAAATCCGTTTTGAAAACGTAACGCTTAATTTATTTCGGCGCTTAATCCTTTTTGCAAAAGTGTTTCGCAAATGGGTTTTAAAGATTTAAGGGTGCCTTGCTTTACATCGCACTTTCCGTTATGGTGTACAATATGCGCGCATTGCTCGGCCTGTATGCTGTCGTGTCCGCAATATTTCATCAAACACTCAATTACCCATTCAAATGTATTAACGTCGTCATTAAATAATATAATGTTATTGAGCGGTGCTTCCTTAGTAAGGATGTCAAGTTCAAGCAGCTCTTCTGTATCCGGGTAATTACTTAAAATCATGTTGTAAAATTAAATGTATTTTTTTATTTATTCAAATATTGCGTTGCTTCCGTCCCGTAAAGCTTTTTGCCGTCTTTATAAACCGTAATAAACGCATCGCTTATACCAACACTTACCGCATCCTCTTTTAATTTTTTAGCAAAAGAAGCCGCGTTAAAATTTCCGATGGTATATATAAATAACCCGTTTATCACCACATTGTTTACAGGCCAAGTTTTAATATTCATAAACTTAGCGGCCACCTCATTAGGTACTTGGTTTTTATAAGCGCCTACCTGTACCTTGTAAGAAATACCGGCTTCATCGGTTTTTACACCGTTATCCGGCGTAGGCTCAGGCCCTTTGTTAACCCCGTTATTAAAGGCTGCAACCGCCGGGTTGCCTGCATTTGATGCAGTTGCAGAGTTTGTTGAGGTAACATTACCCGCATTAGTATTTTGAATAACCGGTGAGCCTGCTCCCGAAAAAATAATAGGGTTTTCAGCCTCCATTTTTAAATTGCTATTCTCTGTTTGTAATTTTTGCCCTTCTGCAAACGGGATGCGTTTAGCGTTATAATAGGCAGATACAAA
>JBBRHI010000664.1:0-1895 GCA_038222995.1 Bacteroidia bacterium
AACGGGCTTGGTAAAAAGAACCCATTCCTGGCATTGGTGTTAACCATAGCTATGCTTTCGTTAGCGGGCATCCCGTTAACTGCCGGCTTTATAGGTAAATTTTACATGTTCTCATCGGCCTTGAAGCACTACCAGATATGGTTGGTTATCATTGCAGTAGTAAACGCTATCATCAGCATTTTCTATTACTTCAGGGTGATTGTAGCAATGTATTTCCGCGATGCAGAACGCACCGAACTTGTTGTACCGGTTTATTATAAATTAGTACTGGGCTTTTCTGCCCTGGCGACTATTCTTATCGGTGTTTATCCTGAGGTGATTTCGAGGTTTTTTTAAACAGGACTACGCAGCACGTGCCGCGCTTATACTCCGGCATTGGCTCACGGTACTGTTTGTACACAAAATTCAATCAAATGGAAGGGCGTAATATTGATTTAACAGCACCGTCCGAAGGAGACTAAATGGCTATGATAATAGTCCCTTAAACACATCGCGTTACGCTGATATTAAAGTTCAGCTTGCCTGTAACATATACCTTTACACCGTCATCTTACATTTAATTCTGTAACACTACCATTACAAATTCACATAATATTTGTAGTTTTACACTTAGTGAATGGATAATTTTTGGGAACACCTTCAAAATTTAACGGACGCTAAATCCATCATCGGCCTGGGTTTTTACTTCCTGCTGATTGTTGTATTTGCTGAAACCGGCCTGTTTTTCGGTTTTTTTCTACCGGGCGACTACCTATTGTTTCTATCCGGCCTTTTGTGTTCCAGCGGAAAGCTCGACGTATCTATCTACACGTTAATATTATCACTCCTTGCCGCCGGCGTTTTGGGCAATTACACGGGCTATTGGTTCGGCTACCGAACGGGGCCCAAATTGTTCAATAAAAGCAATTCTTTGTTCTTTAAGCAGCGATATGTAAAGCTTGCAGAAGATTTTTACACAAAATACGGCGGTATGGCGCTGGTTTTAGGCAGATTTTTCCCGATAATTAGAACTTTTGCACCTATCTTTGCAGGAGTTGTAAAAGTCGACCTTAGGAAATTTACGATTTATAACTTTATCGGCTGTTTTGCCTGGGTATGCACATTTACTTTAAGTGGCTATTTTCTGGGCAGAAGGTACCCCCAGTTAAAGGATTATATGCAATATATCGTTCTCGGGTTGATAATAATTACAACAATTCCGCTGGTTATTGCTTTTGTAAGGCAAATAGTAAACAGGCGAAATGTTAATGAGTTAAATGAAAATTAAATGAGTACACAACATCCGTGGCACCAGGTTTCCCCTGGCGATAATATCCCTGAAATTGTTAATGCAATAATTGAAATACCAAAGGGTTCAAAAGCTAAATACGAAATTGACAAAGAGTCGGGCCTGTTAAAGCTCGACCGTGTGTTATTTTCTTCGGTAATGTATCCCGCAAACTATGGCTTCATCCCGCAAACTTATTGCGATGACCATGACCCGCTTGATATATTGGTACTTTGCTCAATCGATGTGTTTCCCATGTCTATTATCGAGGCTAAAGTAGTAGGTGTGATGCACATGGTTGACAATGGCGAGCAGGACGACAAAATCATCGCGGTAGCAAAAAACGATATGTCAGTTAATTATGTTAACGACTTGCCCGAGCTGCCACCGCATGCGATGACAGAGATCGTGCGTTTTTTTAAGGACTATAAGAAGCTGGAGGGTAAAAACGTAACTATCGAGCATTTGCTGGGTGTGCGGTATGCGCATAAAGTAATAAAAGAAAGTATGGAATTGTATCAATCTACTTTTCCCGTGTACCAATAATTGATATATGGATCCGGATCATGAAATAAATTTACTTTATTTATTCCTTACATTATTCTTGGTGTTGCTCAATGGTTTTTTT
>JBBRHI010000665.1:0-1890 GCA_038222995.1 Bacteroidia bacterium
GATGAAAAGGAAATTTTGCAGGAGTTTTCTAATTTACTTGCGCAGTTTTTTAATACCAAAGAACATTTTTTACGCGCGCATAACGGTCAAGAATTTGATTACCCGTTTTTATGCCGCCGTTTATTGGTAAATCAAATCCCTTTGCCGAAACTCCTGCAAATTCAGGGCTTTAAACCCTGGGAAGTAAAGCATTTAGACACAATGGAAATGTGGCGCTTTGGTGACATTAAAAATTTCACATCCTTAAATTTACTGGCACACATTTTTAATGTACCTTCTCCTAAAGATGATATTGACGGAAGCCAAATAGCTAAAGTATATTACGAAGAAAAAAATATTGAACGGATTAAAACCTATTGTATAAAAGACGTAGTGACCTTAGTTCGGATATACCAATGTTTAAGCGGTATGCCGCCATTGAGAGATAATGATATTGTGTATGCATAGCATACTTGCTGATTTCAAAAATAAATACAGATTGAAACAGCTTAAACATTAAATATTTATAAAAGCGCGAATATTTTGATACGCGCGTAAGAAATGAATCTATAAATGACAAACGAAAAAAAAATAGCAGTAATAGGAAGCGGAAGTTGGGCTACGGCTATTGTAAAAATACTTTGTAATAATGCTGCTAAGGTAAGTTGGTTTTTCAGGCATGAGTCTGATATAGAGTATATGAAGCAATACCAGCATAATCCGCGTTATTTAAGCTCCGTAAACTTTAATTTAAATAAATTAGACCTGTCTTCTGATCTATTGAAAACATTGACGAATGCCGATATCATTATTTTGGCGGTTCCCTCAGCTTTTATTAATAATACGCTTAAAGCCATACCTGCAGAAGTATTTAAAAATAAAATTGTGTTTTCTGCCATTAAAGGGATTGTACCCGAATATAATTTAATCGTGGGTGAATATTTAAATACCGTATTCCAAGTTCCTTTCGAAAACATTGGTGTTATCACAGGCCCCTGTCATGCGGAAGAGGTAGCTCTCGAAAAACTATCATACCTTACTTTAGCATGCAGTAACATAGCAAATGCAGATGTGCTTTGTGAATATATGGCCTGTCGTTATATTAAATGTTCAAGCAGCGACGATATTTTCGGGACAGAGTTATCGGCAGTTTTAAAAAATGTAATTGCCGTTGCGGGTGGCATCTGCCATGGTTTAGGATATGGGGATAATTTTTTATCTGTATTGGTGAGCAATGCCATCCAGGAAATAGATCGTTTTGTTGCCGCAGTGCATCCTATTGACAGGGATACAAAAGCTTCTGCGTATTTAGGCGATTTACTTGTAACAGCTTATTCCCAATTTAGTCGTAACCGAATGTTTGGTACTATGCTGGGCAAAGGTTACAGCGTTAAGCAAGCACAACTGGAAATGAATATGATTGCCGAAGGATATTATGCCGTGAAATGCGTATGTGAGATCAATAAAAAATACAACGTCAACATGCCTATTACCAACGCCGTTAATAACATCATCTATAACCATACTGATGTGAAACACGAAATGGAATTGCTGGCAGACCGGCTAAGCTAAATATTAATTTTTGGTTTTACGGTTCGCATAATCTTTCCACTGAAACGTTTGGATCATGTGTATCACGTCTTTTCGTAAAAAATCAACTACTACTTTAAGGGAATCAATATTTGGGACAGAATTAAAGTACAAAGCGCCGCGCATAAAATTATGAGTGCTGTCCGTTAAATAGAACTGTAGGTTGGAAGCTGTATTGCCACTAATATCGTACACCAAGCCATATATCCTGGCGCTGTCTCTTATAATAAGTGTTTCATCAATACCGGTTGATTTTACCTGGTGCTTAATAGCAAATTCACGGCTTTGATTTAAAACGGTATCTAAGTTATTGGTAATTAT
>JBBRHI010000666.1:0-1886 GCA_038222995.1 Bacteroidia bacterium
AAAAAGTACAGGTAACACCCTCTAATTCATTTTCTTCAAAACTGTTAAACGGGTTATTTATTTGAACAGCATTAAACCCAAAATCTTCCGTATCCTTCAATAAATTCTTTTCATGTATGAAATTTTCTATTTTATACCAAATATACTTATTACTACCGTCGGACAAAGGAGCACAAAAACGCACTTTTATTAAATTACCGGGTTGTGGAATAGAAGAGGCCAATAAATTTCCCATATTATCTGTTAGTTGAAATTCTGCGGGAGATTTTCCACAAAATAATTGCCAGTTATTAATATCATTCAGCCTTTTTTTTGCGTTTTCAAATAACACAAAGGCCTCGTGTCGTGAAGGCGCTTCAATTTTTTTTGCTATATCTTTATAAGTAACACTTTTATAGCGTTTCTCAGTGGTTTCGGGTACGATATAATTTGCTGCCATTTCCTTAATGTTTCCTTTATCTTTTCAAATCTAGTACCGGTTAAGCGTATTTAACTTTTTTTAAAATCTGCATTATATAATAAATCGTTTATAAAAAAGCCCGGCATTTAATTGTAATACACCTTATAACGCAAAAAAGGAAAATGGATACTCTAAATCAATTAATCTTATGTAAACCTTGCCGCTTAGCGGAAAACATAAGGCCCTTCACACTAAATTTTATGGGATTAATGAACTATGCCGTTAAAAAGTATAGTCGTGCTAAAAACAGAATACCTTCGTTTCTTTTAAGAGATGATCCTAAAAATTACAGTATCGAAAATTATAAGAAAAATTTTGAAAATAATTAGTTTAGTTATTTAATTTATCTAAAAGGTTTCCTGATTTTACAATCCCGGCTTTAACAATTTTAATTTTCTTGTCCCTTCTCTCTTTCAAGCTCTTTATTTCTGAACTTTCTTCCCTCGCAATATCTTTTTTATCGGCTACAAATTTTCTTTCATCAAGCATATAACCGTTTCCTTCACATAAAATATGCACTTTTAAATTTTCTATACATATCGGTTCATCATCATCAGCATAAGCAATATTTGTATGGTCTACATGTTTGCCGTCTATAATAATTACCATTCCTGACCCTATGCAATAAGCTTCTTTCCCTTTTGTTATGATGAGTGCTGTATTTTCACTTAATCCAAAGCCAACACAAGTCGGGTTCATAACAATAGCCTGGGCTAAACGGCCAAATCGTCCTCTGCTGGTAAAATGTGTATCGATCATGCAACCTTGTATAAGCCCTAAGCCTGAACTTATTTTCACGTTTTCTTTTAAAAGTGTTTCGTGGTTTTCTGCTTCATACATCATTAATATAGGGGCAGCCATTGCTCCCGCGCTTGTTCCGGCTACTATAAAATTAGGATCATTATAATATTTTTCTTTTACGGCGTCCAATATATCCGTATTACCTAAAATGGTAGACAGGCGAAACTGATCGCCGCCGCTAAATAATACCGCATGCGACTCCTTAATACGCTTTATGAATAGGGGATTATGTGAATCCGGATGATTACCGACGCTTATAAACCCCACTTTTTTAAAACCAATTTTATTAAATGCTTTTTTATACATTTTATTGATCTCAATAGGAATAGATGAAGCAGTAGTAATGATTTCAATTCCGCCTTTTTGTTTTTTGCCGGGAACTAATTGGTTTAAAATTTCTAATCTTTTGATCTGTCTTGATGTAACGGTGTTTTCACTTGTCATTTCATCACCTTTGTCTTCAGCACCGCCGATAACAATTAATTTGCCTTTAGGAATTTTAGAAACCATAAATCTATTTTTAAAAATTTTTAGAAAAAAATTACTTTTCCGCTAAGATGGCATTGATAAGATCCATGTGCGCACTCAATGGGTTACGGATCTCAAGTTCGAAGAATTGCATTAA
>JBBRHI010000667.1:0-1884 GCA_038222995.1 Bacteroidia bacterium
GCTGAAGTAACGGTGACACTTTATGATGTTACGGGTAAGGAATTGTTTACGGATAAAACCTATAATAAACTGATCCGTATGGATGTATCGGCCTACAGTCAAGGAATTTATTTTGTTAGGTTGCAGCAAAAGAGTTCAGACCTGTTTAAGAGCGTTACTAAAAAAGTAATTATAGAGTAGGGCATTCTTTTAACCGCATGCTATTAGAAAAACCGGGTGATTTAGTTTTTACCACGTTTTCCTAAGTGTGTGGCAATGGTATTGTAAATTAATATCAATGTAAAAATGCAAAGTCCCGGAAAAACCACCAGCCACCAGGATGAAAAATGATCTCTCCCCTCATTTAATAGGCTGCCCCAGGATGCTGAATTAACGGGCACTCCCACGCCGATAAAAGAAAGAGAGGCCTCTGCCAGAACTGCAGCACCCATGCCAAAAACAATGGGCACTAATAAAACAGGTAAAACGTTTGGTAAGATCTGTTTCAAAATAATGCGTGTATTGCTCATACCTATAGCTTTGCAGGAAGTTACATAATCTAATTGTTTTGCTTTTAAAAATTCTGCTCTTGCTA
This sequence comes from Bacteroidia bacterium, assembly GCA_038222995.1. Lineage (GTDB taxonomy): Bacteria > Bacteroidota > Bacteroidia > B-17B0 > Aurantibacillaceae > UBA4416. The sequence goes on from JBBRHI010000667.1 coordinate 575, forward strand.
ATCTTGCAATACCCGGCCAGCTCAAAAAACCGATGATAAGGATAAGTAAGCTGTAAGCCGGTTTTGTAATGGCCGATACAGCTATAATTAAAAGTAAGGCAGGTATGGAATTTAATACTTCTATGGTTCTTGAAACCAATGTATCTATAGGGAAATTTAATTTTTGATCTGTCTGTAATTTTTTATCTAACAGGCGGCCAACACGTCCCGACAGTTGAATCGCTTTAACCGCCAAAGATATTAAAACAGGAAAAACCACTACGAGCCACCAATCTCCTGTATCAAAGGTTTTGGTTAAGGTACTGCCTGCGGCTACAAAACAATAAAAGTAAATTAAGAAAGTGCAGAGGGCTAAAAACAAGGTTTGTATATAGCCCCCTTTTAAACCGGTGTTTTCAAAATACCCTGCCGCGGCTCCTAAGCTTATACCTATTAATGCAGCTATGAGCATACTAAAAATGCCTACGCTTACGGCAACGCTTGTGCCGTGGATAATACATGACAGCACATCATTTCCGTTTTGTGAAGTGCCCAGCCAATGCCTGAATTTAAGGGGGATGGCAACGGTAGCGTGTTCTTTAGTAATGATAACCTGTTCATCAAACGGACTTTTTCTCGGCGCGTTTTCAGCATCAATCGTATTGGGCGAATAGGAGCAGGGTGGAAATAAAATGAAAGCGGCATCTATCCGTTTCCATTCCGTTCCCATATTATAATTTATAATTTCAGTATTATTTAAAACACATTTATTTTTAAATGAAAAGGCCGGAAACATCCATGCATTTTTATAATAGCACACCAAAGGCTTATCATTGGCTAATACAGGAGAAAGTAGGGCTACTGCTACAAATGCAATAAATAGTTTTACCGAATTATTTAACGCACGGTTTTTATTCAGGTCAAATTTAAAAGATATGTAAGTTTCTTTCAGCTTCATTATTTATAACGTATTCTCGGGTCGACCCAGGCATATAATAAATCTGCCAGTAAATAACTAAGCATGGTTAAGATAGAAGATAAAGTAATAACGGCAATAACGATGGGATAGTCTTTAGCAATAATGGCTTTTACGGTTTCTAAGCCCATTCCGGGAATGGTAAAAATACTTTCTATAATAACAGAGCCTCCGATAATAGAAGGGAAAATCGCTGAGAATACTGTAATGAGAGGTAATAAACTGTTTTTAAGAGCGTGCTTCCACATAATGGTTTTATCGGTTAACCCTTTTGCTTTAGCTGTTTTTATATAATCTAAGCCTAACTGTTCGCTAATGGACGTTTGCGTTAATTTAGAAATAAAGGCAAGAGAGG
>JBBRHI010000668.1:0-1876 GCA_038222995.1 Bacteroidia bacterium
TTAAAAGCTCGAGGCCTGTTTTAGCGCCGAGCCGGTAGTCTAAAAAATAAATATCGTATGAGTTTGATGCCAGTTTTTGTTGAGCATCTTTTATATTGTAGCTCCAGCTGCAATTTATATTAAAGGCCTCAATGTCTTCAAGGTATTGTGATGTAATAAAAAAATCATCTTCGTCGTCATCAATAATTAATATTTTTAAGTCTGATACCATAAATGTTATGATTGTGTTTCGGGGAGTATAATAGTAAAGCTTGAGCCTATAGTGAGCTTACCGGTTGCAAATATAAAACCATGATGATTATCAACTATTTTTTTACAAATGGCTAATCCGATCCCTGAACCTTTATATTCTGCTTTACCGTGCAGCCTTTGAAAAATTTTAAAAATGCGTTCAGAGAATTCTTGATCAAAGCCGATTCCGTTATCTTCCACGATAATTTTAATGTATTTTTTATGTTTAATCAGCGGAAGATTCGGGTACTCATCATGATCTACATTATTACAGGCTATTTTTATAACAGGAGCTTCGTGTTCTTTCCTGAATTTAATAGAGTTGTTAATGAGGTTGGCAAATAACTGCCGCATCTGTGAAGTGTAAGCCTCTATATCAGGCGTTTCAGCACAATTAACGGTTGTTTTAGTTTCTTCTATTTTTAGTTCCAGATCATTTAATACACTATTAATGCAATGTTGTAAATTGAGTTTTTGATATTTTTTTTCATCAAATGTCAGTTTCGAAAAATCTAACAGGTCTTCTAAAAGCGTTTGCATATTAGAAGCCGAATTTATGATGCGTTTAATATAAGATTTCCCGTCTTCATTTAATGCCTCAGAATACTTAGTGTCTAAACGTTCGGAAAAAGTGGAGATTTTACGGAGCGGCTCCTGAAGGTCATGTGAAGCAACATATACAAATTCCTGCAAGTTATTATTTGATTTATCAAGCTGATCTATTTTTTGTTCAAGCGCTTTTTTAAACCTGTAATTTTCAGTTATGTCTTTAATGATCCCGCAATATTCGATCACATCACCATGATCATTAAATTTTATAAAATTTTCTGCGTAAATCCGTTTAAAAATTCCCAGCTCATTGGTAATAGAAAACTCTAAGCGATACGGTTGTTTATTGATAAGCGAATTCTCAATTTCTGTCAATACATATTCCGCATCTTCTTTATGAATATATTTGTAAAACAGGTTTGCATGGGTTTCAGAAGCCTGTTTAGCTCCCAGTATATCGTACATTCCTTTACTCCACTGCAATTCTTTAGATTCAACAGTATAGCAATAAGCCCCGAATTGTAGAATATTTTCCATGTGAGGGAAGATGTGGGAAAATTTTTCTACAGAAAGGTTGGTACTTTGACTTTGCATTTTACAGTTCGCCGTTAAATTCTTTGTATTGCTTCATTTTATTATAAAGGGTTTTTCTGTCGATATTTAAAAGTTGAGCGGCTTTACTTTTATTGTAATTGCATTTTTTAAGTGCTTCAACAATCAGTTCAAATTCGGCATCAATGGAGGCATGCTTCATTCCCTGATCACTTAAAGGAAGTACTTTTTTAGGCTGTTCCGTAGCTGCATATCCTGTATTGCGAGGCTCCTGAGCGGCAGTAGTAGCCTCAGGTTCAAAATTTAACTGATCGTAATGCGTTATCTCGAACGGTAAAGAGGATACTTGTACAAGATCGCCTGCCGTTAAAAGGGTTGAACGCTTAACCACATTGTTTAACTCTCTTAAATTGCCCGGCCATGAGTATTGATTAAAGATGCGCGTTACTTCATCCGAAAACCCTTTTACCGATTTATTAAGTTCCGTGTTGGTTTTCTCTAAAAATACATCGGCAAATAACATAATATCTTCCCTGCGATTTCT
>JBBRHI010000669.1:0-1872 GCA_038222995.1 Bacteroidia bacterium
CAGGGTATGCGCATCGGGTACTTCTTTTTTATCGAACACCATAAAGTACTTAAAATTACTTCCTGCTTTTAATTCCCAGGCTTTCGCTAAACGGATCTTAGCTTCACTGTCTGAATTATCACGATCATCACCCTTTGTTTCAAGTAAAATAGTTTTGCCTTTTTTAGTGTGAATAATAAAGTCGGGATAGTGATTTATAAAACCGTTTATTCTAAATTGCTTACGCTCCATGTTACGTGTCCAGAAAGCAATATTAGGGAGGTTAGCAATTTCATTCATCACTTTCTCTTCAAACCCGTTCATGTCAGCTTCCTTTTCATAGAGCGATTTGGTAATATCTTTCGAGGTAGTACCCGGAACAATTTCTTTAGGGAAGCTATATCCCGACTTCATAAATAGTTTATCGGTATCTATAAAATCTCTGAATTTTTTCTCCGCATAATTACTTGAAAGTGTCTTTATTTTTTCTTTGATCTTTGAAGTGTAACTGTATTCATGATTTGCAAAATCGGTATACTGCTCATCCGTAAAATCTTCCAGTAATTTGTAAATATATCTTTTTATTTCACTTTCTGTAATGGGGTACATGTTGCCGATAAGGGCCATAATGCGTGCCGTGAAATTTTTCATCCGGCTTTCTTTCCTTGCGGGATCAAGAATGTAAGCCATTAACACGTCTTTAACGTTCCCGTCCAGTTTCACAAACGTTGGTGTATGATCACTTTTTGTTTCGTCCAAATCTACTTTATATAACTCTGACGTTACTGTGTCAAAAGCAATATTGGAATCAGATTTACTTAATTGAAACCCTTCCAGCAGGTCTTCTTTATTTAATAAATGTTCGTCGTTTGTAAATATTTCACCGGAAGGTTTGCTGATGTAAAATTGCGGTAATTTAATGTGTGAGGCCTGTTCTGCAAACACGGCTTTCATTTTATAGGTTTTCACTAGCTTTTGCAATTCTACAGGTAATGAGATAAGATTATTTGTTTCTAATTCAAAAATAGTTTTGTCGTATTCCTTCGTTTGTTCTAAAGCGGTTTGTTCTATTTCAGTTATTTGCAGTGTTTCAATATCCTCTGTTGGAATCACAATGCGGGTTACATCAATATCCGCAACTGAATCATGAAGCTCATTTTCAAATGTAATTACAGGCTGTTTCACTAATTCGTTTAACGGATCATTTTCTACGCTAATAGTATCAGGTACAGGTGCCGCTACCTTAAAATCTTTGCTGCTGTAACCCGCTTTGTTAAGGCCTTTTACAATATTATCTAAGGTATCCAAAAATTTAGAGGATGCTGTTAGGACGTAACATAAATTAAGTAACGCAGAATTATGTTTTGTAACATACGGTTGCCTTAACACCCGCCCTAAAATCTGTTCAACATCTACAGCCGATGATTTATCGGCTAGCGAGGCAAGGATATAAGCAAAGGGGCAATCCCAGCCTTCTTTCAGGGCATTAACCGTTATAATATATCTTACCGAGCAATCTCTTGAGGTAAGATCGACGTCCTTAATTTCATTAATGGCAGCTGTTTTAATTTTTATGTGTTCAGCAGGAATTTTCAGCTCGATCAATTTCTCTTTTAATTTTTCAAAAGTTGTATTATCGCTTGCGCTTTTAGGTTGTGCCTGGAACAATACAATAGGCCTTATGTATTTGCCACCTGCTTTTTCTTCTTCCTTCGCCAGTAATTCTAATTTACGTTGCAGCTGTAAGGCCGAATTAATCACTTCCGTTTTATCATTATGATTATATACAATAACCGGGAGCTTTACCATGTGCTCTTTTTTGAGTTCAATGGCATCTACAAAACTAATAATATTACTGTTTTTACGCGGAGTAGCAGTTAGGTCCAGTATAAA
>JBBRHI010000670.1:0-1860 GCA_038222995.1 Bacteroidia bacterium
CAAAACAGGATCTTAACTAAAGAAACACAGGCTTTGGCTTATACTCCTAACAGCCCTGAAAAAAAATTAAGTAATTACGGTTTGGGCTGGCGAATGAAAGATATGAACGCTGCTGATAAAGAAGTGTTTCATAACGGTTGGTGGCATGGGTATCGTACTTCTTTTCACCGCCGCTTAAATGATAGTTTAACAATTATAGTTTTAAGTAACCGGCTTAACCGAAGTGTCTATAATACCTGGCGTATTTATGGCGCTATTGACGGCCCGGGGGCCTCTAGTTTGGAAGAGCCTGAAACGGAGTAATAGGATGCTTTTTTGAGTTATACTCCTTTAATGAACCAATGCTAAAAGACCGGGCAAGAGGCACAAACCCCTTGATACATCTCAAAAAGATTCGTACTTTTGCGGCATCGTAAAAATTGCAGACATAGAATTAGGTGATTTTCCCTTATTACTTGCTCCCATGGAGGATGTAAGCGACCCGCCGTTCAGGTATGTTTGTAAAAAATATGGTGCCGACCTCATGTATACTGAATTTATAAGCAGTGAAGGGTTAATCCGGGACGCTATAAAAAGCAGGCAAAAACTGGATATTTTTGATTACGAAAAACCCATCGGTATCCAGATTTTTGGCGGAGATGAAGACGCCATGGCGATGTCTGCAAAAATTGTAGATGCCACGCAACCGGATATATTGGATATTAATTTTGGTTGCCCTGTTAAAAAGGTAGTGTGTAAAGGAGCAGGGGCCGGAGTTTTAAAAGATGTGGATTTAATGGTACGCTTAACCAAAGCAGTGGTTAAATCTACCTCATTACCGGTAACCGTAAAAACGCGGTTGGGTTGGGACGAGAGCATGATCAACATTATGGAAGTGGCAGAACGCTTGCAGGACGTTGGCATTAAAGCATTGACCGTACATGGCAGAACACGTGCTCAAATGTATAAAGGCTCTGCTAACTGGGAACCGATTGCAGCTGTTAAAAATAATCCGCGCATGCACATTCCTATTTTCGGAAACGGTGATATTACGACTCCTGAAAAAGCATTAGAATATAAAAATAAATACGGGCTCGACGGTATTATGATTGGCCGCGCCAGTATTGGTTACCCATGGATATTTAATGAGATAAAACATTTTATGGCTACGGGAACCCATTTGGCAAAGCCTACCTTAGAGAATAGAGTAGAAGTTGCCTTAGCACATTTTGATAAATCCATACAATGGAAAGGCCCTAAATTGGGTGTATTGGAAATGCGCCCGCACTATACCAATTATTTTAAAGGCATCGATCATTTTAAAGATACACGTATGAAGTTGGTCACTACCGATAGCATTGATGAGATCCGTGAGCTGCTGTTATCAATTCCCGAAAGATACGCCGAGGTGTATTAGGTCAAAAACAATATAATACTTTACTTAGGGTAGTGCTTTTAAGTATAAATTCACATTAAATGGAATGAGCCAAGGAAAAATGCCTGCATCGAATCATTAAAATTATGCCTTCAAAATTAAGTATTATCACGGTTGTTTATAACGGTGAAAAACATATTAAAACAACTATAGAAAGTGTTGTCACTCAAAACTACCCTAATGTAGAATATATTATTATTGACGGTGGTTCGGTTGATAATACGCTGCATATTATAAATGACTATAAGCATGTAGAATATATAAAAGTTGTGAGTGAAAAAGATAAAGGTATTTCTGACGCATTTAATAAAGGTCTTAAATTAGCAACAGGCAGCGTGGTAGGGCTTATAAACGCGGATGACTGGTATGAGCCTAACATTTTTTTGAAAGTAATGCAGGCAATGGAAAGCCCTGACGTAGATATTGTATACGGGCAATTAAGGTAT
>JBBRHI010000671.1:0-1859 GCA_038222995.1 Bacteroidia bacterium
TGGTTATCCCGGTACTGAATTAAAAAAGCTCCTGTTCTGAACCTATCCAGCATGGGCTTTGCGAGCAAGTCATTTTCAACAATAACTGACACACGATCAAATTGAAGGGCAACCATACCGGTTACCTGCGACGTTTTAATTTTATTGTACCAGATGTTATAGCTATAGGAGACAGAATTTTTATAGCCCGTTTGATTGCCGATAGAACTTACGAATTGATTTGTTTCAGAAGTTGTTTTCCCATAGCCCAAGCATAAACCTAAGGCACCGTTAAACTCTGTATGTTCGCCACGTTCGCCCAGATCCTTGAAGTTATCATATATCCTTACTGAAGCATTTACCTGTGCAAATTGATAAACACAATACCCCTGCAACACAAAGCCGAAGCGCTGTACATGCGTTCCAATGGCCCCTATAAAACCAATATTTATTCCGTAATTTTTGTTAAGCTCTAATTGTGAAAAGCCGGCAGAATATAATCCAAAAACAAGAATGATGATTAATTTACCGGCACGCATTACTTCATAAAATTTAAAACAGCTTCTTTAAATTCGTCTTCCTGTAAATTATTATTATAAACAGTAAGGTCGGCTTTATTATAAAATGCTTCTCTTGTATGTAATAAATTTTTAATGTAAGCAAGCATTTCTTCATCCTCTTTACTTGCTAATAAAGGCCTCCTGCCTTTAACACCGAATACTCGTTTGTAAAGATCTTCAGCGTCCATTTTAAGGTAAATTAATTTTCCGTTTTCTTTTAAAAGTTCTAAATTAGAATTAAAACAAGGGGTTCCGCCGCCTAAGGCAATAATCGTTTTTTGATTAGCGTTAATGCATTCGGTTAACGAATTGGTTTCAACAGTTCTGAATTCTTCCTCACCCAGTTCTTTAAAAAGTTCTGTAATATTTTTATCGAATTTATTTTCCGTATAATCATCAAGGTCAATAAAATGGTAACCTATTGCTTTAGCCAACTGTTTGCCGTGCGTGGTTTTTCCGCAACCCATAAAGCCGCAAATAAATACTAAATTTTTGTTTTCCATCTTACGCCTTTATATTCATTAATCGAATTACTTTCTCAATGTCTTCCGGAGTATCCACGCAGTGGCTGTCAAAGTGAGTCACAGCGCATTGCACGGTAAATCCGTTTTCTAACCAACGTAATTGTTCAAGCGATTCAGCATTTTCCAAAGCAGAAGGTTTAAGCTTTGTTATTTTTTCAAGCACGTCTCTTCTATAGGCGTACATGCCCACATGCCTGTAATATGTATAATGCTTATGCCATTCGCTCTCCGGTTTTCCTTTAATAAAAGGAATCACCATGCGACTGAAATAAAGTGCTTCCATTTGATTATTCAAAGTTATTTTTACTTCACCCGGGTCAAACAGTACTTCATGAGAGTCAACAGGAATCATCAGTGTAGCCAATTCTGTTAAACCGTCACACACTTCGCATAACAAATCAATTTGGGTGGGATCAATGAAGGGTTCATCACCTTGTATGTTGACAATGTAATCGTAATCGTCCTCAATTTTTTGGAAAGCTTCAAAGCATCGGTCTGTGCCACTGGGGTGCTCTGCTTTTGTATACACCGCATTGCCGCCGAATGAGACAACGTGATCGTGTATTCTTTCATCATCGGTAGCCACATACACATCCGTTAAAAGAGGCGATTTTATTGCCTGCTCATACACCCTTTGGATCATGCTTTTTCCTAAAATATTAATTAAAGGTTTTCCCGGAAACCTTGTAGAAGCGTATCTTGCAGGTATAATGCCTAAAATTGGATTCATAAATAGAAGGGTGTTTTAAGTGTGTTTAAATGATATAAAGAGCGGAGTCAACTTTTCACAAATTTA
>JBBRHI010000672.1:0-1823 GCA_038222995.1 Bacteroidia bacterium
GATATTTATTACGGCTATACTCCCGATTGGGTGAATTTTTTGAAATGCAGCCGGTGGTGTGCTGACAGCCTACCGGGGAATTCATTGGTAGTAAGCCGGAAAGCACCGATGAGCTTTGTATACAGTAACGGAAAAAAATTCTTCCCTATATACAGCATCATTAAAAAAGATTCTTTAACCCAGCAATCAAACCCCGACAGTGCCCTGGCTTTTTTTAATTCAAAAGGTGTAACACATATTATGCTTGGCAGCTTAAGGATTGATCCTACGCAAAACACGGGGCAATACATTAACACGGTTCATAATATTGTTCAGCCTATTATGGAAAAATACCCTAATAAACTTAAGTTGATCCATACGGAAGGTTTAAGCGAGCAAAGTTATATTTTAGAAATTACAAAGTAATGGCATCATCGTTAAGTATTAAGCTGGGTAATTTTTTATATAAAAACTGTTTTCCGCTTTATAAGATCACTTACACCTCTTTCAAAAAAAAACAAGATGCGTTCGAGATTTCTTTGATGCGCAAATACATTCAAAAAGGTGATACGGTATTAGATATTGGCGCTAACATCGGCTTTTATGCAGAACTATTATCGGACTTTGCCGGGGATAAAGGAAACGTGTATTGCTTTGAACCTGATATTACTAATTTTAACCATTTAAAAAAAAGGTGTGCAACACTTAAAAATGTAACAATAAATAATAAAGCGGTTGCTGATAAAACGCATCATTTAAAAATATATACTTCTAAAAAATTAAATGTAGATCACCGCACTTACAAACCTGACGAGTACGATGCGGAAATTGATATTGAAGCGGTTGCTATGGATGACTATTTGAAAGGAGCTGCCGTTAACTTTATTAAAATGGATATACAGGGGTTTGAAATGAGCGCTGTAAAAGGAATGGAAAGCACATTGCAAAACCCGAACGTTAAAATGCTTTCAGAATTTTGGCCTTACGGCATGCGCAAAGCGGGTACTTCAGTATTAGAATATTTTAATTTTTTAAAGCGTTACGGATTCTTTATTTATTTAATTAAAAATGAACGGCTCACAGAATTAACCGAAGCTGAGGTAACTCGTTTCCTGGATCTGCCTGAAACTGATTATATGAACATTTTTGCAAGTAAAAGCCGTGTTTAAAAAGTATACAATTCCATATGATCTGGATGATCCTAAAGCTACTTTAGCTCACAGAGATATTATTTTACAAAAACCGTTTTTGAAACGCTTATATACTGAATGGTATAAAGAATTTATAACCGTTTCTAAAAATGTAAACAAAGGAATTTATCTTGAGATTGGTTCGGGTGGCGGATTTTTAAAAGAGGTATTTCCGGAAGTAGAAACTTCTGATATTTTAGACCTGCCTGTTGTGGATAAAGTATTCAGCGCCGAAAAAATGCCTTACAAAGAAAATGAATTGGGCTGCATTATGATGTTGAATGTATTTCATCATATTCCTCGCCCTTATTTATTTTTACAAGAAGCTGAAAGAACCTTACTGAAAGGCGGTAAAATAATTATGATCGAACCCGCAAATTCAAACCTCGGAAGGTTTATTTACAAGCGCTTTCATCATGAACCTTTTGAAGAAAACGGACCGAGAGAAATACAAGCCGGTAACCCTTTAAGTAATTCAAACCAAGCCCTACCGCACATTTATTTCGAAAGGGACATTGAGCAATTCAGCAAAGACTTCCCTTTACTTAAAATTAACCGAATTACTTATCATACACCTTTTTTATATGTATTAAGCGGTGGTGTGTCAAGAAGCGCAATGCTCCCCTATTTTATGTATAGTATTGCCAAAGGATT
>JBBRHI010000673.1:0-1815 GCA_038222995.1 Bacteroidia bacterium
ACGGAAAAGATTTTTATTTAGGGTTAATAGGTATCGCCCTTTTTATAGGTACCCCTTTAATTATGATGATATACGGAGGTATTAAGATCGTATTTAAAATAAGATATACCAACCGTTGGGTTAATTTAAGCGCAGGTATTATTTGGTTAATAGGTTTTTTAATGTTGTTGTATGTTGGTATTAGAACAGGCAGTGATTTTAATAAAACGGCTAAAGTAAGAGAAAACGTACCCGTTAAACCTTACGAAACCCTTTACTTAAAAATGCATACAACACCCGTTAATTATGAAGAACTTAATGTAAGTGATAAGGAGGAAGAAGGAGAAAAAGATTATAGGGTTAGCCACCGCGATAATGATTACATGATAGGCGATAACCACGGCATGAAATATTTATTGGGTCATGCGCAGCTTAACATCATCAAATCACAAACTAATAAAATAGAACTGATAATAGTAAAAGAAGCGAAGGGCAATGATAAACATAGAGCTACTGAACGTGCTAAGAACATAGCTTACACTGTTGTGCAAACAGACAGCTTACTTGAATTCGATAATTTATTTAAGGTTATGAATGCCGATAAATTCAGGGCGCAGGATATAACGGTGATCCTGAAATTACCTGCCGGAAAAACTGTTTATCTTGATAAATCGTTGGAAAATTTAATGTATGATATCGAAAACGTTACCAATACCTACGACGGCGATATGATAGGCCGCCGGTGGATGATGACGGACAACGGATTAAAATGTGTGGATTGTGACGGATTAACTATTACCGAAGAAGTTGAGATCAATTCAAATAACGGTTCGGGCGAACATGTTAAGATCAATATAAACGGTGTAGATATTAATGCTAAAGATGCGCAAATTAAAGTAGACAGCAACGGCGTAAATATTAATTCAAAAGACTCGAAATTAACTATAGACGGCAACGGCATTCATGTAGACCCTAAAAAAGGAAAAAGAAAATGATTTTAATTGAACAACGGCTTTAATTTCATTTTAAGCGCCTTAAACATACTTGTTTGAGGCGTTTTTTTTAACAGTGGTTTCAGGATGTTTTTTGTATTTTTGATCACCTAAACCATTACTTATGAAAAAAATATTTACTACTCTATTTTTATGTACAAGCGTGTTTGTATTTTCCCAAACGCAAATTACAAATGCAGGTTTCGAGAACTGGGATAACACGGGAACTTCTACCGAAGAGCCTACAAATTTTAATTCAAATAAAACTGGTACAGGCCTTGCTTCATCGGGTCCTCAAACCTGTTCGCGTGCAACAAGTCCTCACACCGGAACGTATTGTGCCATGGTACAAACAAAGTATTTTATTATTGCAACAGTTAACGGTAATGTAACATCGGGTGTAGTTAACGCACCAAACTCTAATAAAGCGGAAGGTTATTTAAGTGCAACCGGAACCAATAAAATTGCTTTTACCGGCCGTCCCGATAGTTTGACAGGATGGTATAAATACACACAAGCTACAAGCGGTTCAGGCGCTACAGCAGAACAAGGTAAGATAAGAGCGATCTTACACACAAGCGATTATTATGACCCTGAAACTCCCGTAGCGAGTAATCATCCCGACCTGTCTGCCAATAAAGTGGGTGATGCATTATTTGTATCCCCTGCCGCTAACCAATCTGCATGGCAACGTTTTTCGGTGCCGTTCGTTTATACAAGCACTGTTACACCGGCATTTATTATGGTTAACATTACGTCATCAAACAACCAGTTAACCGTTGCACCGGGATCAAGCGGTACAGGAAGCATTATGTATATAGATGATCTTGAAGCCATCTATAAC
>JBBRHI010000674.1:0-1807 GCA_038222995.1 Bacteroidia bacterium
TTATTCAACAATTTTTTCACTTCTATCATCTATTTCTTTATCGTGGGATTGGCGGCTCAGAATAAATTTACAGGTATCTCAAAATATGCCTTAGAAAATAAAGTGTCTCTTTATATCGGCAAAATAAGTTACGGTATTTACATTATACATAACTTTATTAAGGCTCTATTTTTCAATTTCTTTGCAAGAAAACTACCTCCTACTTCTGATCAAGGTATTAGAATCTTTTATTGGATATGTTTAACCTTATTATTAGCTGGTCTTTCTTGGTATTTGATAGAAAAACCGATATTAAAATTTAAAAATAAAATAAAATAATTTATTAATGATAAACAGTTATTTTTGCTGTTTCTCCCTGTATATTAATAAGATAAATTCCATTTTCTAAATTTTGAGTATCTATAATAATATGCTTATTTGAAATATAATTTATTTTTTCTTTTATGTTAATTTCAGCCCCAAAAACATCATATAATTTAACAGCTTTAATTTCTGAATCTGCTAAACAATTAATTTCTTTCGATGTTGGATTTGGAAAAATTTTAGCTTTACTTTTTTGTAAAGAATTTTCCTTTATATAAACAATACTCGTACTTCCTAAAAGAGTTGAATCTACTTTTACAAAATAAACATCTGTACTTATTGCTCCAAACCCCTCTGTATAACCTATACATGCGTAACCTTTATCTTTTGTAGTAATTATTTTAAAGGTTTCATCATTACTAATAGAACCATAACCTGTTGCGTTATAGTAATTTAAGCTCGTAGTAAACTCAATTATTCTAATTTGTAATTCAAACCCCGTGAAATTTTCTTTTTCCATTAAACCAATTAAATTCGGTGATCTTTTAGAAACTACTACGGATGTAAACGATTCATTATCTGTTGAAGTGCCGTTCTCGCTATGAGTTATTTGAGTACCTATATTATTAATTTTTAATGAATATCCGTCTAGTAGCCCGACACCAAAAGAAGCAGTAGAACCCACAACATAATATTCACCACTTGGGTGTTCAATAATTTCATTTCCAAAATCTTCTTTACCTCCGCCATAAAAATGACACCAAGTGGAATCGCCTATAAGATTAGTTTTATAAACCCATACATCGCCCGAATCTACATCATTATAACTTTTAGTATAGCCTGTCATAGCAAATCCACCATCAGCGGTTTGGATCACCGACTTAAATTCATCATCGTTAACTCCGCCAAATGTTTTTTGCCAGTGAACAATGCCGTTCGCATCTGTTTTAACTAGGTAACCGTCGGCATTGCCTTGGCCAAAGCTATAGGTAGTTCCGGCAATAATAAAACCACCGTCGGCGGTTTGCTGTAAGCTGTAAGCAAAGTCCCAATCGCTGCCGCCAATGGTTCTTTGCCATAGGGCGTTCCCTGTTTTATCGGTTCTTACCAAAAAAATATCGTAACCGCCAAAGCCGGTGGAGTTAGTATAGCCCGCAATCACAAATCCGGAATCGGCCAGTTGAATCACACTTTTACCGATATCGTTATTGTAGGAACCAAAAGTGGTTTGAAACTTTTTATTGCCCATGCTGTCTAATTTAACAAGGTACATGTCTGTATTGCCTTGCCCGTAGCTGCTGGTAGAACCTGTAATTATATAACCGTTATCGAGGGTTTGCTTAACGTCATAGCCTACATCGTAGCCGTTGCCTCCAAAGGCCGTATAAAATTTACGGGGTGCCTGGGCGCTTGCCGTTATTGCAGCTAACATGCTAAGCATACATAACAGGAGCGTGTAGTGTGAATTTTTTAACAACATGGGTATATAGGTTAAATTTACGTA
>JBBRHI010000675.1:0-1801 GCA_038222995.1 Bacteroidia bacterium
CCATTAATTTATTCTTTTTTAAATTAAGTTACAGTACAGATATTTCAGACATCCTCAATTTCATGCTATGGTTGCCTTTGGGTATTTCCATCACACACCTGTACCGTTACCTGATCATCCGGTTTCATATTCTGAAACTGAAACTGTATGCACAAATCCCTATCATTGTTATTTCGGCATTTTTAATGGCGTCCCTGTTTTTTTATTTAAATATTGGGATTATTAAAATTTTCACTGACCTTAATTACGAGGCAAATACGATCGCCGCATTTACTAAGATCCTGAATGTGTTTCCAATTTTTGTGGTTTGGTCATTGATCTATTTCGGGTTTCATTTTTTTGATAATTATAAAAAAACGGAAATTCAAAATTTAAAACTGGAAGCTAATACGAAGGAGATAGAATTAAATCAATTAAAATCTCAGCTCAATCCTCACTTTATGTTTAACAGCATGAACAGTATCAGGGCTTTGGTGGATGAAGATCCCAAACGCGCCAAGATTGCCATTACGCAACTTTCAAATATTTTACGCAACACTTTGATGATGCATAAAAATAAATTTATTACGTTGGAAGAAGAGCTCGTATTAGTGAAAGATTATTTAGAGCTGGAACACATCCGCTACGAAGAACGACTATCTTTTACTTTCGACATTGATCCTAACACCGTGTTTTTACAGATCCCTCCCATGATGATACAAACTTTGGTGGAGAACGGTATTAAGCATGGCATCAGTAAATACCCGGAAGGGGGCGAAATAAAAATATCAGCGGTAAAAACGGATGATCATTTTATGATCAGGATCATTAATACCGGCCAGTTAAATAATAATACGGCTGATACAGGCTTTGGTGTGGCAAATACTACTAACCGTTTAGAATTGTTGTTCAGTAAAAAAGCAAGCTTCAGCTTAAGAAATTTAGATACAAAACAGGTGATCAGTGAAATAATCATTAAATAAATCATATTAAATCGTACTTATTTTAACCGTCTAACTCAACAATTTACAAATTCAAAACTACTACCATGAAAGCAATTATTATAGATGACGAAAGGCTTGCAAGACAAGAGCTTAAAAACTTATTGGCAGCGCACAAAGAAATTGAAGTGATCGCAGAATGTAATAATGCACAATCTGCCAAAGAAAAAATAGCAGAGTTGAACCCCGATGTTATTTTTCTGGATATACAAATGCCCGGTAAAACAGGATTGGAATTAATTGAAGAAGTGTCTGCCCTACCCGATGTGGTTTTTGTAACAGCCTACGATGAATATGCCATTAAAGCCTTTGAAGTAAATGCCTACGATTATTTGCTAAAACCGGTATCGCCGGAGCGTTTAGCGGAAACGATTAAAAAGCTTACCTTAAAAGAAACTTCAGAAAAAAAAGAAAATACTACTCCTTTAACAGAGAATGATCGCGTATTTATAAAAGACGGAGAAAAAACGTGGTTCGTGCAATTAAATAACATTCGCCTGTTTGAAAGCGAAGGAAATTATGTACGCGTATATTTTGATAATTTCCGCCCCTTGATCCTGAGAAGCTTGAACAGCCTGGAGGAACGCCTGAACGAAAAATCATTTTTCAGGGCAAGTCGTAAGCACATTATTAATTTGAGCTGGGTAGAAAGTATTGAAACCTGGTTCAACGGCGGCCTTATGGTTAAGTTAAAGGGCGGACAACAAATTGAAATTTCCCGCCGGCAAGCCGTTAAATTAAAAGACATGATGAGCTTGTAACCTTTTGTTATAGTTTAACAGTCACACCGACTTGTTTCAGTGTCTCATTATTTTTGTAAT
>JBBRHI010000676.1:0-1794 GCA_038222995.1 Bacteroidia bacterium
ATATTTTTCGTTCTCCGCAAAGAGGCAGTGGAGCCGCGCTTTCGCTGCAATCTTTTGCAAGAAGCAGGCAAAAGTATTTTCGCTTCAATCGCTCACGCTGGTATTACCAAACTATGAAGATAAACTGAGAACGGAAGATGAAGCCGCGTGAAGGATCGAACGTAAATCCTTTTACGGAGCAGAGCGGAGTAAAAGATTGCAGTAAGAGCCTGACCGGAACGGCACGCCCAAAATATTTTAATAAAATTTAAACAAGCTCTAAGTTGTAGATAGTATTTATAATCTATAAAAAAACAGTTTATTGGAGATGATTTAAAACGGTTTACTTGCACGGAAGTATATTATTAAGTACTTTAATTTTATGGAGAACCGCCGTCATTTTTTGAAAGCAGCAGGCATGATGGCCGCTGCTGGTATACTGTCACCAACTAACGCTTTGGCAACTGCCTTCGCTCCGGATCTCCCAAAATTAAAACCGGCTGCTCTTAAACAAGGCGATACGGTTGCTATTACGTCGCCGGCGGGCGCCGTTTGGGATGCGGCACAAGTTGAAACCTTCAGTAACATTTTAAAAGGATTTGGATTCAAAATAATTCTCGGTAAAACGCTTACCGAAAAGTTCGGTTATTTTGCGGGCACAGATGAATTAAGAGCGAATGAATTAAATATGTTTTTCGCCGACCAAACCATTAAAGGAATTTTTTGCATGAAAGGCGGCTGGGGTTGTGCAAGACTATTAGATAAACTCGACTATAAAAGCATCGAAAACAACCCAAAGGTATTAATCGGTTTTAGCGACATTACAACGTTACTAATTGCCATTACAGCAAAAACAGGATTGGTAACTTTCCAAGGGCCGGTAGGCAATTCAGGTTGGAATACGTGGACAAGCGAAGCATTTAAAAGTGTGGTCATGAATGCATCTGTTCCTCACCCTTTTATTAACCCCGGTACCGAAGACCCCATTGTAACCATTAATCCCGGCAAAGCAACAGGAGAATTGATCGGCGGAAATTTAACCGTTATTACTTCTTTAATGGGAAGTATGTATTTACCGGATTGGAAAAACAAGATCCTATTTTTAGAAGAAGTAAAAGAAGAACCTTACAGTATTGACCGTATGCTCACACAATTAAAATTATGCGGTGTATTGGATTACATTAGCGGGTTTGTATTCGGTAAATGTGCCAAGTGTTTAGCGGAAGAACCACAAAAGGCATTCACGTTTCATGAAGTTATTTTGCAGCATCTTAAGCCGCTTGCTATTCCTGCTTTTTACGGCGCCATGATAGGGCACATCGAAAACAAGTTAACGGTTCCTTTAGGCATAAACGCTACTATTAATGCTGATAAGGGAAGTATAAGTTTAGAAGAAGCCGCTGTTTTGGTGTTATAAGATTTTTATCCCTATTACGCATACATCATCTACCTGCTCAAGGTTACCGCGCCAGTTTTCAAAAACAGAATACAATATTTGCTTTTGTACAGCACAAGGCTTATCCTTGTTTAAAAGTAAAATTTCATGCAGTTGCTTATACTTGAATTTTTTTCCTTTGTCGCCACCAAACTGATCTGCGTAGCCATCGGTAAATAAATAAACCATATCGTTTTTATTCAAAAACACACGGTGCGTTGTAAATGGTTTAGGATTATCGCTCATCCCAATAGGCTGCTTATCCCCTTTTATTTCCGCAAGTGTATCATGAATGCCTGTTCCCGGGCCATGTTCTTTTTTAATATACCATAGCGGATTGTTTGCGCCGGCCCAACTCAATTCTACTTGGTCTGAACCCG
>JBBRHI010000677.1:0-1790 GCA_038222995.1 Bacteroidia bacterium
TCTATCTATCCGAAAATTAAGTTAAATAACGAGGTTAAAAAACTAATGTTAGAATACATTTTTCATGACAAAAAAAATGATAACGGATCCTTAAATTTTGCTCTGCCTGACACTATCGGAAATTATAAATTACAGTCAGGAATAACAAGGGAACAAATCCTAACCGCTATTGCGCACTATTAATTAGAGATTAATTTAAAAACGGTTCGCCTGTTTTGCTTATGCTCGGCATCGGAACAATCAACCCCGTTAGCACAACGATTCGTCAGCAAAGTTTCCCCCATTCCTTTCGCAATCAACCGTTTTTTATCTATTCCTTTAGCCTGAATGTAATCCACAACACTCATAGCCCTTTTTTGAGAAAGCTCTAAATTAAATTCATCGCCGGCTACAGCATCTGTATGCGATTCTACCTGAAGCGTTAATTTGGGATTTGCTTTTAACGCTTCTATAGCACGATCCATAATTGGCTCAGCAGATTTAGGGACTACAAAAGCTCCTGATTCGTAATAAATGTTTTCAATGATGGATACCTCTTTTTTTGCTTTAATAGAAAAGGTAAGGTTATCCCATGGATCAGGCTCTGTAATAGAACTGAGCTGCGTTCTTTCCACATCCAATAATTTATATTCGAAAAACCCGGCCTCGTTCTTTGAAATTATTTTTAATACCTGCCCTTTATAATCGAGGATAATAATTTTATTGGTGTTAATCGTTTTTGCTTCTTCCGCGTCGATCTTAAATGAATAATCTTCGCCGGGTTTTAAATTGGTAAAATTAAAATACCCGTTCTCATCCGTTTTTTTTATAATAACTTCCTTATTATTTTTAATGAGCTGCAAAGCCACGTTTGGCAAAGGAACCTGAGTGCCTGACACGCCCATTAACCTGCCTGCTATATTGATCATCAAAGGCAAATCGTCCATTGACATTAAACTCATGGTTGAGGCATCTACCTGCAATAATTCGAAGGCAAAACTATTTGCGTTGTTTGCCGATTGCACCGACTTCATAATTTGTTTACCTGTTTTATCAGCCAATATAAATCCTGTCTGTCTCAGTTTAACATCTTGCTCCTCTACCTGAATTAGGTAATCTTTGTCTACAGGCAGATCTTCAAATATAAAATAACCCTTACTGTCTGTTTTGCCGGCATAAAATTCTTCGCCTTTTTCATTGGTCAAATAAATGGTTTTATTTACTAGCGGTTTACCGGAACCGTCGTTGCTTAAGATAATTCCTTCCAAACTTGCTATTACTCTTGTTTCGCTTACAATACGTCCTATTTTAATGGTTTTAGAAGTGACATTGTTATAAATATCAGTAACCGCTATATCAACCTTTTTTAAATTTTCTGTTTGTAATGTAAATTTAAAGTCGGGGTTAACGGCCTCTTTATCAAACTCTTTTTCCTGTTCATTTACTACAATGGATTTAATAGTACTTTTATCAATGATTTGCCCGTCAATGATCAATGTCATTTGATTGACATAAATGTTTGTGAAATTATTATAATCAATGGCAGGGTAAGCAATTTTTACCTGGGGAGGGTCAGATTCTTTATTGGCAGAATAGAATTTAGAATCTGCCTGCCTTAGTAAATTTTTAGCTTCATTATTAGCGGGATCCAGCTTCAAACATGTTTTAAAATCTTTTATCGCGTTTTTAAAATTACCCAACTCCATTTCGCATTGGCCTTTGTATAAATAAGTCAGCGCATTTTTTCCGTCTAACAAAGATGCTTTGGTGAAATCACTGATAGCGCTCTGGTATTGACTTGTAGCTCTGTA
>JBBRHI010000678.1:0-1785 GCA_038222995.1 Bacteroidia bacterium
TATAAGCCTAGTGATTTTCGTTTAATGTTTGCCGGTGCAAATTCTTTGGGAGTTAACTTTTCATAACCCAATACAGGTTCATAAAATTCAACAGGAAACCCGTTATATAAGTTTCTTCTGTCTATTACCTGTGCATAAAAAGAAGGAGAAATTTGGCCGTTTCCCAACGCTTTAAACAGGATGCCGTCTAAACGTTCATTTTTTTTATCGTAATCATAATTTAATAAAATATTACGGGCAATGCCACACGCGCCTTTATCAACCAATTTCATATTAGGAAAACCATATTTTTGAATATTGACTAAAAGTGCAACGGCGGTAATGGAATCTGCTTTCATTTTTTCTTTTACCAGGCGATATTTAGACAGATATTCCGGTAATGTTTTGTTACACTTAGGGTTTTTCATACAGGCCGTACAATAGTCTGTAGCTGCTTTATAGGTTCCGGTAGTGTATTTTTTGTTGGCTTCTACGGTCGCGTAAAGCTGCCCTTCCCACTCATAATTTCTTCCCGCTTCCTTTATCTTTTCCCACTGTGCAATGTTGGCATTGTATTCTTTTTTAGTGTTTTGATTATAAAACACAACCGCGTCTTTTTTAGAGCTGTCTACATCATAACCGCCGGTAATCGCTTTCTCTAAATAGTGTAACGCTTTATATTCTTCTTTAATTTTTAAGGCACATAACGATGCTTTAAAATAATGCGAAGGGTTTACAGCGCCGGTATAGCTTGCAAAGGCAATGTCATATTTCGCGTATGCCTGTAGCAACGAATCATTTTTGTACATTCTTTCAGCAGAAGACACCATCATGTGGAAATTAATAAAATCTTCGGAAGGCGTAGAATATTTTGCCTGTGCAAATACACCGGTTCCGGCTGCAATAGCGATTATAAAGAGTAGTGGTTTCATCATATAATTAATCTTTTATGTGTTTAAATGCTATCAGGTTTATTTAGGACAGATAAAAGAACGTTAGTTATAAATTAATCCTTGTGCATCATCATTGCTTAACCCGCCTTCTTCGTAAATAGCAACAGAATTAATAATATCTAACAAGTAAGTATAAGAATCCAACACTTTATAAGATTCTGTTTTTTCGTCTTCCAGTTCTAAAAACGAATCACGGCTCATTAAGTCGCAAATTTCGCGCACTTTATTATGTAAGGTTTCAGAACGGTATAAGGGAATTTTTTGAAGCATTTGTTTTAAGCGAACATTGGCATTACACTCTTCGGCAATTTCTCCCGGGCGAAACCGGCTGCCTATGCCGATCTTATTATCCATACTGGCAAACAAATCAATAATATCAATGTAGCGTTCAAAACGCTCCAGTTTTTTTTCTATCTCGCTGTTAGGTTCGCTTAGTTTAGAAAAATAGAAAAAATTATTTCCTCTTTCTATGTTATAACGGATCACATTAAAATAAGCCTGCAGCCTGTCAAAGTTTTCAGGATTGTTGATCACATCATACAAACGGTTCATTCCGTCTCTGCTGCCATTGCTTGATATAAAAGCACCGCGAGCCATCACGGCAAAAATATCGTGTGTTTGTTTCGGTAAATTAAAATTATATTCTTCCATTTTATTATAAATAATGATTTATTGAATTGGAGAATGCCGAGTCCAATTATTTATTTTAATTTTTTACTTCCCTTTAATCTCTTCAGTCTTTTTCTTCGCTTTTTCCTTAATCGGTAAGATCAATGTATAGCCTAATCGTTTTTGAGTTTTTGTTTCCGAGTCAATGTAATCGTGATATTGCAAACGGTATTTAAAGTCGAGT
>JBBRHI010000679.1:0-1782 GCA_038222995.1 Bacteroidia bacterium
TGGAGCGAAGGGCTGAATCCTTAGAGCTGAGGAGTTTTTTTTTAGAACCTTAAATCCGCAAAGTTTTGTTTTTGATAAATGAAAACTCTTTTTAGGGCGATTTTTTGCTTTTATTAATTGTAAAATAAGCAAAAATCTTTCTTTATATTAGATAAATCAACTCGTTTCCCTCAAATATTTTTTCGCCACCATTTTTATTTCGTTTTCTTTATTTAAAATTTTGAATTAATTACAAGAAGAGGGAAACTTGGCTGATTATCAATTACTTACGTTTGTTTACTGAGCGCACTTATCCCTGAATCTAATTTTTATATGCTTTTTTATATTAAAAGTTCTTCATAGGGCTTGTCAGTAAATAGTTTCATAGCCTTTTTGCCCCCTATTTTTACCCATTTATATGGCAATATTACAAAGCGGAATATGAATTTCTTCAACCTAAAAGTGTTTTTAAGAAATGGTAGCTTTTGGGCAAATTTATTGATCAAATACAGATAAAAATTTCTGCACATTGCCATGATCAACATAAAAACAGTATTCTCTTCTAAAAATGAAAATGGCAGGTTGCTCCATCCAAAATCATTGTTTAACTCATCAAAATTTCTTTCGGCAGCACCCCTTTGGTTGTAGAATTCGATTATTTCTTTGTCTGGCCACTCATTGTCATTAGTGATGATTGCCCTGTAAATAAAGCTATCCCCTGTTTCTATGTCGGTCTGCCCGGTCTTGTTTGCCTCCCTGCTTACCACATAGCGGTATGCTTTCTCTTCCCCGAACGGTTTATATTCCATGCTTGCTATTTGGACTTTTTTGATTCCGATAACAGTTGTTTGCCAACTGGTAATTTCTTTGAGCTGCCTGCTTAATTCCCCGCACCTTTGGGCTCTGATGTAAAATTGTTTGCTGTTCTTTTCTACCACCTTAATTACCTCCTTGGTAAAGGAGCCACAGTCCATCCTGCTTTTATTGATGCTTATTCCTTTGCCCAGCAGTAAGCCATATACGTTTTCAAGTGTTTTCTGCTGTTCAAATTTAACATTCGAATTCCCATTTCTATTTTCTAAATAGACAATATTTTTTCCGATTGATGCCACGCCCGGGAAATAACCATGTGCCATTTTGTACCCTTTTTTTGCATCATATTTTTCACATTCAATAAACTGGTTATCAAAGTCAAGGTCGTAAGAACACCCACTCATTAGTTGCTCCGTTTTTAATAACAGCTTGATATTGAGTTCGTTTAATTTACTATGAGTGTTGATTTCGTTTTCAATATTGCCCTTACTTAAGCGTATTTCCTTTTCGGTTGAAAGTTCTTTTTGTACACGTAAAACAGTATCGGCCGATGGAACCAACAAACCTTCAACGCTTAAAAATTCGGCCTTTAAATGCTCCTCAATATCTTCGGCACAATCACCGCCACTGAAAAACAAAAGCCACAAACTTTTGATCACATCGCTATATTGATAATCACAGTAAGTGGAACGCGAACCTAATATTTCCCTAATTAGACTAGGAAGTTGAAGGGTATTAAATTCATTAGAAATGTAATTTAACCCGCCAAAAGATTTGATATTTTCTGTAGATTTTATAACTTTCATCTGCTAGGATGTTTTTACTAAAATTAGTAAAACATTTGGGAAGATAAAAGCCTTTAAGACTTTGTTTTTTAGGCTTTTAACCTTCCCTATTTTTTATCCTTGCGGATTTAAGGAATTATTATAAACATGAATTGGACAAGTATAGTCATTTTTATTTAGCAGTAAATAGAGAAGCCGATGTAGA
>JBBRHI010000680.1:0-1780 GCA_038222995.1 Bacteroidia bacterium
AATTAATCCATAAAAGAATCCGGTTAAATTTTGACAATTTTTCCGCGTTTCTCTTTTTAACGAGTGCACGCAAGTCGGCAATGGATATTTTTGATAAGAAACTGATAGCTGTTTTATTGAATTAAACCGTCTTTCATTACTAACTTTCTGTCTGTTGTATCCGCTAAAGCTTCATTATGAGTAACAACCACAATGGTTTGTTTTAGTTCATCTCTTAATTTAAAAAATAAGCTGTGCAAATTTTTAGCATTTTCACTGTCGAGATTCCCGCTGGGCTCATCGGCAAAAATAACTTTGGGATTATTGATGAGTGCCCTGGCAACCGCTACGCGCTGCTGTTCACCGCCCGACAGTTCAGAAGGCTTATGTTGCGCCCGCTCTTTTAAGCCTAACAAATCCAATAACTCAAGCGCTTTTTTTTCTGCTTCTTTTTTTGATGTGTTATTAATAAAAGCCGGAAGACACACGTTTTCAATAGCCGTAAATTCAGGCAATAAGTGATGAAACTGAAACACGAAACCAATGTGCAGGTTACGGAACGCGGCTAGTTTTTTTTCGCTTAAAGAAGTGATGTTGATATTGTTAAATAAAATGTCGCCGGATGTAGCCCTGTCTAAAGTTCCTAATATGGTTAAAAGCGTTGTTTTCCCTGCGCCGGATGACCCTACAATAGAAACTACTTCCGATTGTTGGATATGAATGTCAACACCTTTTAAAACGTCGAGCTGACCGTATTTCTTTTTTATATTTTTTCCTACAATCATTTCAATGACTACGAGTTTTATGACGAATATACGAATCCGGATTTCAAAAAAAGCGAAACTAATATTGCTTAGATTGGCATACCCGTAATAATTCGTATTCTTTTATTTTCCTAATACTTTTAATTCTGTTCTTCTGTTCTTAGCTTTATTTTCCGGAGTGTCATTCGGCACCTTTGGTTTAGTATCTCCATAACCTTTGTAGGTAATGCGCGCAGCAACAATACCTCCGGTTTGTATTACGTAATCATATACTGCTTTTGCGCGGTTGGTTGACAGTGTTTTATTGAACACCTTATCACCGCTGTTATCGGTGTGCCCGCCAAATTCTATTTTCAATGTAGGATTAGTTTTTAAGAAGGTAATTACTTTTTGAAGTTCCGCTTTTGATTCCGGTTTCAGGTCCCATTTATTCACATCAAAAAATACATTCTTCAATTCAATGGTATAACCTGTATCAATAGGCTGTAAAGGAATTTCTAATTGGTATGGTTTATTATAATCCGCTACTTTATCTTTTAAAGAAAAGTTATCGCTGTAAAATAAAAATCCGGGCTTGCTTACGTTCACTAAATAATTATGATTGGAGGTTAAGGTCACTAAAAATTCCCCCGCACTGTTACTGAACGCTTTCGTAACCGACTGCTGTGTTTCCAGGTCTATTAATTCAAAAGAAGCATCGATAGGTAATTTTGTTTTGGCGTTATACGTTAAACCTTTTACATAAGTAATTTTTTCGGGTTTTAAGCTTTCCGGTAATTCAAATTGGTAAATATCCAACCCGCCATAACCACCATCGCGCTCACTGGCAAAGTAAGCGAGCTTACCGTTAGCATCCACCAATAAGCTGTTTTCGTCAGTCACCGTATTAATAGGATAACCAAGATTTACAGGCTTTCCCCAACTGCCGTCAGCTTGCCTCCTGCTTATAAAAATATCCAAGCCCCCCATTCCGGGGTGGCCTTCACTGCTAAAATACAGCGTTTGATTATCAGGGTGAATAAAAACGCTTTCTTCTT
>JBBRHI010000681.1:0-1778 GCA_038222995.1 Bacteroidia bacterium
TTTACTGACAAGATCACTCTGTAAAACACTAAAGGCTGATATGATCAGCCTTTAGTTTAACGTCTTTCTTCAACAATAACCACGTTTCTTCTCCTGTGACGAGGCCTTACAACAATGCAGGAAGTTATAACAACTGATAAAACGGTAAGGACTAATACACGCTTAAAAATCGATAAGAGATTTATACTTGGTAATTTTTTCATAAGTTAATTTTAGGATTCCACAACCTCTTTTAATTTAGTCAGGGCTTGCTGCCAGTTTTGCGTGGCATGTTCTTTTTCTGTTTCGTCAGCTATATTATCCTGTGTTAAGGTTACCAATGTTTTATCATCTTCATCCGATAATTTATAAGTCACTACATTGTAATTCTCCGGTTTATCTTCCTTACCTCCCATGGAACTCCAGTAGGTGCTTTGGAACATACTTTCCGGAACTATTTTTTTAATGGTGCCTTTATCGTGGTATTTTTTACCGTTGTATTCTCCTTCATAAGAAATAGGGCTTCCTTCTTTCCAATCCGTTTTGACGGTAGTACCCATTAAATATTTTTTTATTTTAGAAGGAGAGGTTATTGCCTCCCATACATCCGTTACCTGTGCATTAATAACAATGGAAGTTTCTGCGGTTAATGTATTTTTCATGAGCTCTGTATTAAATGATTTAACTTAAACTTTAGGTTCAAAGTTCAAACCTTCCTTATGAGTGGAGTTTATGAGGAATATTTAGTGTTTGCATTATTTTTTCGGGATTTAAATCCACATTAAAATACAAGAGATAAAACTATGCTTTTTCGTTATAATTAAAATATATACCATGCATGTTTTCTATACTGATGTGTTTAAATAATGTGAAATTATGGAACGAACTCCGGTGTCAATGATAAATCATAAATAGTATACATTCAGAATTTCTTTAGATTTGCAACCTACTTTTAAGGCCTATCTCATGACATGCAAATGCCCTTCGTTTATACATTAAAATTTCGGATCTCCGTTACGATTATTTTCCTGTTCTTTTTTCTACTTTCTTTCAAGGTTAATGCGCAAGGTAAGATCACAGGTCGTATCATAGATTCGCTCTCCGATACTCCTATCAACTATGCCAGTATAGGTTTATTGGTTCAGGAAACAGGCGCCGAAATTAATGGGACTACTACAGATGATAGAGGTTTTTTTACGATCGATAAAGTGACAGAAGGAAATTATAAGATCGTGATCTATTATATAGGCTATAAAACGGGCACAAAAAATAATGTTACAGTCAGTAAATCAAACCCTGTTGTAAACTTAGGAAATGTAACACTGGCCAATACTCAAACCGTATTACAGGAAGTAACTATTATAGCCAAAACACCGGTTATTGAAAACAAAATAGATAAAGTTGTTTATAATGTAGAGAACGATGTGACCTCACAGGGTGGCGCCGCTATTGATGTGCTTAAAAAAGTACCGCAGGTAACGGTAGATGTAGACGGGAATGTTGAGCTGCAAGGTAACCCCAATGTCCGGTTTTTAATTAACGGGAAACCGTCGAGCATGTTTGGCAACAGTTTAGCCGATGCGCTGGCCTCTATTCCCGCAAGCCAAATAAAAAGTATTGAAGCCATTACAAGCCCGGGCGCTAAGTTCGATGCGCAGGGAACAGGCGGTATCATTAATATTATACTTAAAGACAATAAAGTAAAAGGGATTAACGGGAATGTAAACGGATCTGCCGGGACACGATTTGAGAACGGTGCTTTGAATTTAAATTTCAGGAATAATAATTTTGGGGTCAAC
>JBBRHI010000682.1:0-1774 GCA_038222995.1 Bacteroidia bacterium
CGCCCGCTTGGTCTTCCAGTGTTTCACTTCTGCCGTCGTGGAAGTAAAAGTTCCTGGCAGACAAATTCATGGTACTTGGTGTATTACGGGTAGCAAGTATATTGTCAATTCCCACGCTTAACGCTACCGAATCGGCAAAAGCCAATTCAGGCTTATGGCAGGACGCGCAGCTTATTTTATGATCCCGTGATAAAATAGAATCGTTAAACAATAACTCTCCTAATTCTTCAACCGTAGCCGGTTCTTTAAGTATTTTTTCATGTTCACCGCCTGAACATGAAAACAAAGCTGCCATACTGTATATTAAAATAAACTGAAATACCGGTTTTACCATGCAACAAATATAATAGGAAACTGAGTATATACAGGCTATTTGATCGCTAAAACCTGTATAAAACCATTTATGTATAATATATTATAAAGTCCGTAAAAATGATAATTTTGTATGTTATGGAATTAAATACTAATTCAGAGGTCAAAGCCGCTAATCCGTTCCCTTTCAATAATCTTTTTTTAATAAAAGGCTATGTTACCGGTAAAAATGATTTTTGGTTTTACCTCTTTGGAATCGTTGCAGCTTTTTTAGGCTATGCAGGCTTCCAGACGGTTGTTGCTGTTCCTTTAATAAACAAGGCTGTTGAACGGGGAATCACACTTAAGGAAATTATAAAAAATCCGAATATTCTTTTTAATCCTGATGCAATCGGCATAAACCGTTCTTTTATGTTGGCTATTCTCGGAGGAATGTTTGTATTTACTCTTTTGTTCTTTTGGTTTGCCGTAAGGTATGTTCAAAATAAAACACTTACCTCCATAATTACCGGATTTGAAAAAATAAGGTGGAAACGCTACTTTTTTTCATTTGCTGTATGGGGAATTTTACTTTTAGGACTAACCATTGTTTCCTATTTTATAAATCCTGAAGAACTTGAATTGAGGTTTGATCCTTTTAATTTTATAGTATTATTAATTGTAACAATCATCTTCATCCCTTTACAAACAGCTACTGAAGAAATAATTTTCAGAGGTTATTTAATACAAGGAATTTCTCAGTTCAAATTAACTCTTCCATTTTTTTTAAAGAAAATATTAAATACCAAAAATCCAGGGTTACTATTAAAGATAAACCTGTCTTTATCCGATTTTAGTGTTAGGCTATTTCGGAACGGTATTATCCCAATTATTATTACCTCTGTTTTATTCGGTATAATGCATGCTTCAAACCCGGAAGCAAAAGCACACGGATTATTAATTATGATGCCGTATTACATATTATTCGGTGCGTTTTTAGGCGTTCTTACCCTACTGGATGAGGGCGCTGAACTTGGCATGGGAATACATTGCGCTAATAATTTATTTTCAAGCTTACTGATCTGTTCTAAAAATTCGGTGCTGCAAACCGATGCTATTTTTTATACGACCGTCGAAAATCCCGGAGCAGAATTTATCACATGGCTCGCTATGGCGCTTATCTGTTTCTTTATTTTATTTAAAAAATATAAACTTAACAACTGGAAATTATTAATCCGCTAACCTAAAACCCTTATGAAGAAACTCTTCTTATTTATATCAGCCCTGTGTGTTACACAACATGCCTTTGCAGACGAGAATTACCGTTATTACGTGGACCTTACTAATGTTAAAGACGATAAGCTTACCGTTAAATTAACCCCTCCCGATATTGCAGACAATGAAACCGTGTTCATGTTCCCCGCCATGGTACCGGGCACTTACGATGTGTATGATTTCGGGCGCTTTGTGTCTAACTTTAAAG
>JBBRHI010000683.1:0-1748 GCA_038222995.1 Bacteroidia bacterium
AAAGGATTGGATGATCTGTTTTTAGACAGTGACACATCATTGATCCCTCACCAAGCCTCGGATAATAAGGCTAGCAATTCGTTTTATGCGTTGCCTTTCCTGTTGGGAATTTTAGGCTTTGTATTTCAATACAAAAAACATAAACCCGATCTATGGGTCGTATCCTTGTTGTTTTTACTGACCGGCTTTGCTATTGTGTTTTACTTAAATCAGTATCCTTACCAGCCTCGTGAGCGTGATTACGCCTATGCCGCCTCGTTTTACGCCTTTGCATTTTGGATAGGCTTTGGAGTGTTGTTTATTTTTGATCTTTTAAGCAGAAAAGGAAACGGTAAAAATGCGGCAGTTATTGCTGTTGTTATCGGGTTAATTATTCCTACACTAATGGGGGCAGAAGGCTGGGATGACCATAACCGTTCAAAAAGAACGATGAGCCGTGATTTTGCGGTGAACTATTTAAATTCCTGCGCGCCAAATGCTATCTTATTTACGAATGGTGATAATGATACATTCCCTTTATGGTATGCCCAGGAAGTGGAAGGTATTAGAACGGACGTGCGTGTTTGTAATTTAAGCTTATTGCAAACAGACTGGTACATTAATCAAATGCGTCGCGCTGCATACGAATCAGCGCCGGTACCGTTTACGATTCCTGCCGAAAAATATGTACAGGGAACGCGCGATGTGGTTTATATTATGGATAAAGGGCAGGGCGCGATGAGCCTGAAAAAAGCCATTGAGTTTGTAGAGTCTGATGATATTGCCGATAAATATGAAGGTTACGGTAAGCCGTTAGATTATTTTCCGACTAAAACATTTTACGTACCCGTAGATTCGATGCAGGTAATGCGCGAAAAAGTAATTTCCGTAAAAGATACAGCGCGTTTAGTGAAAAACATTAAATGGACCATTAACCGTTCTTACTTAACTAAAAACGATTTAATGGTGTTGGATTTAATTGCACACAATAACTGGAAACGTCCTATTTACTTTGCTGTTACTACAGGCGCGGAAGCTTATTTAGGAATGGAAGACTATTTTCAGTTAGAAGGGTTGGCGTATCGCTTAACGCCTATTAAAAACACGGAAGCAGAAATGCAACAGGGAGGACGCGTAAATACAGACGTGATGTATGATAACATCGTCAATAAATTTGTTTGGGGAGGCCTTGATAAGCAAGGCGTTAGCCTGGATGAAAACTGTACGCGTATGGCATCTAACATGCGTATGCAAATGGCTACACTGGCAGGTGCTTTAATAAATAAAGGACAGAAACAAAAAGCAGAAAAAGTGTTGGATCTGTGCCTTGAAAAAATCCCGGATGAAAATGTGCGTTATGAAGCAACTATTTATACGATCATAGCCGGCTATTACCAGGTAGGTAATATGAAAAAGGCAACTGAGCTTTCAACTAAATTATTTAATATTTATGAGAATGACCTGCAAGTGTACAATGCTCAAAAACCTGTTCACCGTGCGGCTTTTGGACGGGAAATTGGGCAAGCGAAAGAAATTATGCGTCGCTTGGTAATGCTGTCTGAACAATTTAAACAGGAAGCATACTCTAAAGACTTAATGAAACGCTTAACTGCTATTGTTCCCATGGAAGATTTGATGCCCGAAGAGCAACGACAACCGCAACAGCAAATTCCGCAGGAGATACAATAAACTAATTTGACCGGCGCCTTGCAAATTTGCAGGGCGTTGTTTTTTAACGGAAGTCTTTATTAATAAATTTATGCTCGATG
>JBBRHI010000684.1:0-1742 GCA_038222995.1 Bacteroidia bacterium
TTCTTCCCTATTAACGACAACCAATTACAGATTAACCGCTTAAAAGGATTGTGAATTATTTAACGTAAAATTAACAATAACTTAATTAGATTCGCATAAAAAATAGTATGGCGATAACAATTAAGCAACTTATTGATAAAAATAAAGATGCGTTCGATAAAGGATTTTTCATTGAATCAATCAACCTTAGTTATATTTTAATTAATAAAGCCATTAAGCAAATTGTTAAGGAAGATTTGAAGCAGGATGAGATAGATCCAAAAATAAAAACAACCTCCCTTATCAGTCATATTAAAAAAGAACTGCTTACAAATATTACGTTAAAAAGAAAGCTGTCAAAAAAAGTAATTAAAGACATTGAGCTTTTTATAAACCTCTATAAACAAATAGGCAAAGAATTAAAGTTTCAATTTCCGGAAAAAAAGATCTGTGATACTTCTCAGTTAGGAATAAATTGTATTGTAATATTAAATACTAATTTGATTAAGATCAAAAACAATAAAGTAGAATAGCGTTGTTAACTTAATACTATTTTCGACTAAAAAAACATTCTTCGCTTTTAAAGTGTGTATTTAAAAGACGGCCTGCTTATATAACGTAATTCATTTAGCGAAAAGTTATTACAAAGCCAAAAACTCTTTAAAGAGTTAATGATTATCTAATCTTAGGGTATTAAGCAGTTCATTTAAAAAGCAGAGCTTTGCTGCGTGAAAACGAACTTATCCATGATATCGGAACCCTACATATCGGCACACGAACACAGCCTGGTATATGCACAAACCATACAAAACGGCTTACTCCCCAAAGCCAGGCACTTTGAAAAATCATTTAAAGATCATTTTATATTATATAAACCGCAGGACAAAATAAGCGGCGATTTTTACTGGCTCACAAAAAAAGACGATACCGTATTTTTTGCTTTAGCAGATTGCACAGGTCACGGGGTATCCGGAGCCATGCTATCTGTACTGGGGATTAGTTTACTAAACTATGTAGTGCAAAAAAACCTTCCGTTGGTAGGTGATTATTTAACGGAGCTTGATAAAAAATGGGTAGAAACATTTAACGGTGAACTGAACGATTCGCATTTTAATAATGACTGGATGGAAATAACTTTATTTTCGTACAACACCAAAACAAAAGAATTTCAGTATGCCTGTGCGGGCGGTGAATTTGCCATTTATCAAAATTCGGGCATTAACACATATAAGGGAAATAGTTTTCCTATAGGCGGCTGGCAGATAGAAAAGAACAGGGAGTTTACCACACATTTTGTAAAAGTTGAGCCCGGAGCAAAACTTTATTTTTTCTCCGACGGATTAAAACATCAATTCGATAATTCAAACAAGAAAAAATTTGGTCGCAAACGCCTGTTGAACGCGATAGAACATTATCATACCTTTTCCCTAGAAAATCAGTATGAGCTCATTGATTTTATTTTTAATGCCTGGAAAGATTCCACTTCGCAAACAGATGATGTGACTTTAATAGGAATTGAACTTGAATAGCAAACCATTATGTTAAGTTAAAGTTACTTACTTAACCCTTTTAGACAAGCCATTTAACATTAAGGTAACATACGCTTAATAAAAAACTTAACTCTCATTTGTTTTTTTGCGGGCAGTAAAACCACTCTAATTATGTTTAAAAAAATCTCCCTCATATTAAGCCTTTTAACCCTTACTTATATTACTAATGCCCAAGCCGGAAAAATAACCGGAAAAATTGTGGATGCAAAAACC
>JBBRHI010000685.1:0-1741 GCA_038222995.1 Bacteroidia bacterium
AAAGAAATGTCGGTCAATATGTTATAATGACTGATCATCTGGTTGTCTGCATCATTATAATAAATAGAGGTTTGCCTCAATACTTTTATATAATCACCGTCTTTTTTCCGGATACGAAACGTTATATTTAATATTAATTCAGGCAATACAAAAGTTTGAGTCGTGTAATCAACAATAGCATACATTAACCGGTTAAAATTAGTAAGGTCTGCCGGGTGAATAAAATTACTGATCGCATTAAAATTAAACTCCTCGTCCGAATAGCCCAACAGGTTCTCTACCCCTTGCAATCCGTATAGTTTTTTCTCTCTAAAATTAAGAGTGTATACACACTGCCCTTTAGCATAAGGTTTTGCAGATTCTATAATATGGTTGTGCCGTATTACAGGCATAAGTTGCGACACATTTAACCCGGGGTTTTTAGTAGTGATCATATACAGTTTTAATTAAGCTTTTACAAAAGTATGAAAGCCGCAGGCTCAATGTTAAAAAGTGATGTGCTAAAAACTCCTTTAACGGTAGCTGTTTTTTAAAAAGAAATTATAATGTTACCAGTATATAATGCCGGTTTACTTAAACGTTACAAAAAAAAGGTGCTTCCATAAATTTTCATGCCGGTGCTTCCCGGCAGCCAAAGTATCTTTCTTTTACATTTTTTAGGTAAGTACCGGTGGGTATTTTATTATTTTGTAAGATATTTGATGGAGTTTTTGGCAAAAAAACGTATTTTTGCAGCCCTTATAATCAATTAAGAAAATGACTATGAATATTATTAAAAAAGACATAGATGCTTTAAATGCTGAGCTTAGTATCACACTTGCGCCACCGGATTACGAAGAAAAAGTAACCAACGCTATTAAAAAAGTGCAAAAACAAGCGGCTATGCCGGGTTTCAGGGCAGGTAAAGTGCCTGTAGGCTTAATTAAAAAGCAATACGGCAAAGGTATTTTAGTAGAAGAGGTCAATAAAATATTAAACGACACGTTATATACCTATATTAATGATAATAAACTGGAAATTTTAGGTAACCCAATGCCTAAAGAAAACAGCGCGGTTGATTTTGATACTAAAACCGAATGGACCTTTGATTATGAATTAGGTATCAGTCCTAAATTTGATCTTAATCTTGATAAATCGCACAGCTTTACCTACAATACCGTAAAAATTGATGATGAGTTAGTGGAAAAATACCTGAAAGACGTTAAACGTAATTACGGCAAGCCTTCTAACCCGGAGGTAGCGGAAGAAAAAGACGTTCTTTATATTGACATCGTTGAGTTAGGCGCGGACGGAAATATTACTCCCGGGGGCGTATTTAAATCAACCAGTATCGGTATTGACCGTTTAAAAAATGAAGCAGCTAAAGCTAAATTAACGGGTGCTAAAAAAGAAGATAAAATTGTAATAAACGCCAACGAATTATACGATTCGGCAGTTGATAAATCGATGTCTTTAGGCATTGATAAGGAAATAGCCGAAAACTTTAATGCAAACCTGCAGGTAACCGTTAAAAACATTGCCCGCATGGAAGATGCCGAATTAAACCAAGAGTTATTTGACAAGCTTTACGGTGCCGGAAATGTGAATTCAGAAACCGAATTCAGAGACAAAATTAAAGGAGAATTAGCGGTTATGTTTACACAGGATACAGACCGTAAATTTGTGGAAACCGTAGAAAAATCGCTGGTAGAGAAGTTAAACATTACTTTGCCCGATAACTTTTTAAAGCGTTGGTTAATGG
>JBBRHI010000686.1:0-1728 GCA_038222995.1 Bacteroidia bacterium
ATTTATTTATATACGATAGGCTTAGGCTACAGGTTGCTTAACGAAATGGATGACGCTTATAAGGCATTTTCGGAGTTAATTGTTCACATGGAAAATAAGCCGGAGATCATTTCTGAAATGCCGGATTATTATATTTTATCGCACGGGTTTTTAGTGAGGTATTACGCCATTAAAAAACAATATAACGACGGCTTTAAAATGATCGATAAAATAAAGTCCTTATCGCTCAATAAAAATTTTAACGCTACCGATTTACAGATCGCTATTTTTATTCAATCGTACATTACCGAAATAACCTTATACGCTTATATCGGGCAGCACGATAAAGCCAAAAACATTATTCCTTATGTTATAAAAGGGCTTGATATATATGAGGCAAAAATTAATAACGAAGAGCTTGTAAAAATATACCATACCATTAGCATGGTATATTTTGGGGTGGGCGAATATAACAAAGCCCTGGTATGGCTCAACAAAATTATTAATACCAATTACGAAGACCTG
This sequence comes from Bacteroidia bacterium, assembly GCA_038222995.1. Lineage (GTDB taxonomy): Bacteria > Bacteroidota > Bacteroidia > B-17B0 > Aurantibacillaceae > UBA4416. The sequence goes on from JBBRHI010000686.1 coordinate 505, forward strand.
AGGCAGGACACAATTCGCATATCGAAGCTCATTAATTTAATTGTTCATTTTGAATTGGGTAACGACGACCTTTTATCTTACATCTATAAATCGACGGTTCGCTTTTTTAACCATCAAAAAAAACAATATAAGTTTGAAACGGTATTTTTAGATTATTTTAAAAAGATAGCCCTCTCAAAAAGAGACAGCAAACAAAAAGAAACCTACGTAAAGTTTAAGGAAGAGCTGCAAAGTGTATTTAAAGACCGTTATGAAAAAAATGCCTTAGAGTTTTTTAATTTTTATGCCTGGCTCGATTCTAAGATCCACTCCATTACCTTTGCGGAAGCGATTCAAATTAGAAGGCAGAATAATTAATTAGCCGTAGTTTTTTAGCGCCTGGCACATTTTCAATTATTTAAGTTCCACTTTGTAATACGCATAGCGAAGCCCGATGCCCTGCTCTGTTCTTGTTTCTTCATATACTTTTACGGCGATGGCTGCATCATTTATCCAGGTCAGGTCTTCAATGGACCAGTCATTTGAATCATATTTAAAAGCCGGCTTCACCGCCTTTAATCCCGGATCTTTCGTAATTCCAAAAACTCTAATGCCCGCCCTGTGCTCGTAATATTTTTCATAGTCGGGGCTATCGTAGGAGGCATAAATAATAAATTGATCGCAGGAAGGAGAAAACAACAGGTTTGAAAACCCGGAATCGTAATAAGACGGTAACAATAGTTTCTTTTCGCTTTTAGTTTCAATTAAGTAGGTATCGCAAATTTCGTTACAGGTCGTAATTACAGAAAGGCCAAGCGCTTTGAGGTTACAGACCGGCTTATAATGTTTACGGTAGGTATCAAACTCCTGTTTGGTAATTTGCAGGGGAGTTACTTTTAAATCAATAAACAACCGGTCTTGCCAGCTTATGGCACTGTCGGTGCCGCCGGCAGGTTTATCGGTTGAAGACAAGAACACCCCGCGAATGGTGTCTGCAACAATACCGTTAGTCTTTTCACCGCCTGTGTTTTTACAGCTGAAGAGTATAAGTGTTACTATTAATATATAGAGTACCTGTTTCATGTTGGTTTTATGCAGTTATTAATTTGTGCAATAACGCTTAATTGTCCGGTGATTATTAATATTAAAATTACGTTTGTTCTGCGGCGAGCTTATACAATACTATTCCTAACATTATTGCAAGAAACACCGACACAAAAGTTGCGATGAAAACTATAACATTAT
>JBBRHI010000687.1:0-1727 GCA_038222995.1 Bacteroidia bacterium
ATAAAAATAACCCTTGACAAACCGGGCAAAGGGAATTGGGAAGATATACTCCCCGAGACTAAGAACCTGCTGGAAGGCGTATCATTCAGTGATCACAAAATTATCTCTAATTATTTAAAAAATGTTTCTTCAAAATTATACATACATAATTTGTCGGGTAAAGAAGAAAAAGAAATTAAATTACCGGGTGTGTGTAAGGTAACGGGAGTATTTTCAAACATCGAAGATAAATTTTTAACGTATTCTGTGGTTTCTTATACTTCGCCCGAAGAAGTTTATTACTATGACATGGAAGCCGGCACCGACAAACAGCTCTTTAAGCCTAATACTCCCTTTAAATCAAAAAATTATGAAACCAAACAGGTATTTTATAAAAGTAAAGACGGCACAAAGATCTCTATGTTTATTACGCATAAAAAAGGGATAGAGCTGAACGGAAAAAACCCTTGCTTTGTATTCGGCTACGGGGGTTTTAATGTGTCTTATACACCCGAATTCAGGATTGACCGGGCCCTGTTTTTAGAAGCAGGCGGCATATATTGTGTGCCTAACATCCGCGGCGGGGGCGAATATGGTGAGGATTGGCACATGGCCGGCACTAAATGTAAAAAACAAAATGTGTTTGACGATTTTATAGCGGCCTGCGATTACCTGGTAGAAAATAAATACACATCGCACGAAAAATTAGCGATACACGGCAGGAGTAACGGAGGATTATTAATTGGTGCAGTTATGACACAACGCCCGGATATTGCAAAAGTAGCGATACCGACGGTAGGTGTATTGGATATGCTGCGTTTTCATTTATTTACCATAGGCAGGGCCTGGACCGTTGATTACGGTTGCAGTGAAAACAAAGAAGAATTTGAATGTTTATATAAATACTCTCCACTTCATAATATCAAGAAAACAAGCTATCCTGCCACACTTGTATTAACAGGCGACCATGATGACAGGGTTGTTCCGGCACATTCGTTTAAATTTATTGCCGAACTTCAAAAAAATAATTCAGGCACTAATCCAACCTTAATAAGAATAGATACAAATGCGGGGCATGGTTCAGGGAAACCTACCGATAAGCAAATTGAAGAATTTGCAGACATGTGGAGTTTTGTATTCTTTAATTTAGGAATGGAATATTAAAACCCGTACCCTTTAAAATTCCTGTTGAATTCAGTTGCGGGAATGGGTTTGTTTAATTCAAGATCCGTATAATCATAGGTTTCAAACAACCCTATTTCATCATATATAGCAATACCTACAGGCAATAACGTTTTTTCATCAATGTAAAAATAGCCCTTCTTGCAATAAAAGGAAGGGATCTTTATATGACTGCCTTTTTTTAAATATCCGTAATCATTATACAAATTGTTTTTAGTGCGTACCATATAATCATTTACCACAAATTTAGCCGCTATAGATGATACGGTTTCTTTTTCCTGCACCACATAATCGTTATAAGCAAACGCATTGTTTTCGTAAATAAACAGGTAGCAGTTCATTTTATTTTTCTCCACTTTCCCTATCAAAGTAAGGTGTTTCGCAATTTGGTCTTTCTCTTTACTTAGCGCTATCGCAATGGTTTTAACTGTAAAATCAAAGCCTAATTCAAAAATAGTAAAATGTTGATTTTTACGCATTAAATTACCGGTAGGATCAAGCGTGAGCGTAAAATAAGGAAATACATGGGGCTTAACAATACATTTGTTTTTTGAAACATCACTGTT
>JBBRHI010000688.1:0-1711 GCA_038222995.1 Bacteroidia bacterium
AATTAAAAATGGCCGTATAGTAATGGCTGCTTATTGCAAAGGCTTTACCTGCAAAGGTTTTACGGTCCGCAAGGTCTGAAGAGCCGTTCTTTTCATTTAATAAATTCAGTAAAGAACCATAATCATTTCTCGACGAAACGATCACCACATCATTAAAGTTTTTAGCTGCCGCCCTGATCAGGGAAATACCGCCAATATCAATCTTTTCAATAATATCTTCTTCCGATGCACCGCTCGAAAGGGTTTCTTCAAAAGGGTACAGATCCACAATTACCAGGTCGATGTTAGGAATGGCGTGTTGTTCCATTTGAGCAACATCTGTATCCAGTTCTCTGCGCCCTAAGATACCGCCAAAAATTTTAGGGTGTAATGTTTTTACCCGTCCTCCTAAAATTTCCGGAAAGGCTGTTAAGCTTTCTACTGCCGTTACAGGGGACCCAAGATTTTCTATAAATGTTTGAGTTCCGCCGGTACTGTATATAGTGACACCAAGTTCGTTTAATTTTTTTATAACAGGCTCTAAATTATCCTTGTAAAAAACAGAAATCAATGCACTGTTTATCTTCTTTAAATTGCTCATAAAATCAAGTAATAGGCAAAGATAGGCGTTAGCTTTGTATATATAAGATTTGTTGAAAAGTGGTTAAAAATCAACCCAAACCGGAAATAACAAGTTTTAAACAAATTGTACTAATGCACGTCCTTGCTTTGCATAACTCTTTTCTTTTTCTATTTTTAAAGTATGTTTGAATCCCTTAAGCTCTTAGACAGAGACCTCTTTTTATCCCTCAATGGCTACCATTCCATCGTTACAGACGAGTTTATGTTTTATGTATCGAAAGTGTGGATCTTTTTTCCTTTATTTTTTTATTGGTTGTACCTCGTTTATAAAAAGTACGCCGTTAAAAAAACCTTGCTTTTAGTGGGTTTTTTGGCCCTGTTAATCTGTTTTACCGATCAATCCTCTAACCGGGTTAAGCATAGTATTAAACGCTACCGGCCAAGTCATAACCTTGAGATTAAGGAAAAAGTGCATGTTTTGCATGACTATAGGGGTGGCAAATATGGTTTTTTCTCGGGCCATTCGGCCAATTGCTTCGGTATTGCCACCTTATTATTCCTGTTATTTTCTGAACGAAAACTATGGTTCCGAAGTATTTTTTTCCTTTGGGCGGCACTTACGGCTTATTCACGCATTTACCTGGGAGTGCATTACCCGTCTGATATTTTTGTGGGGTTTTTAGTAGGAATGTTCTGGGGTTTTGTGGTATATCAATTAATTCAGTTCACCTTTAAAAAGTATTTTCATGAACCCGTTGCCGTATAATTATTTTATAAAAAAAGGTCTTTTAGGCAGGCACCGGCAATTAGCCCTTGCTATAGTTATGTTGCTTTGCTTTGGTGGCTTCTCACAATTACCCGAAACGGATATATGGTTGTTTAAGCTCGAAAAATCCGATAAGCCGGGACCGAAATATGTGATCTCTCATTCCTTAAATATTAATAACCGCGCGGGCTATGATAACCAGCCTGCTTTTACGCCCGATAATAAATCGCTTTTATATGTTAGTATCAGGGAAGATAAGCAGGCAGATATTTACCGTTATGATATAAGATCAAAATTGCATACCAATGTTACCAAATCGAAGGTGAGCGAGTATTCTCCTACTATAGTACCCGATGCTTCCGGTTTTTCCTGCGTAGTGGTGGA
>JBBRHI010000689.1:0-1696 GCA_038222995.1 Bacteroidia bacterium
CCTTTACGCTATTTTTAATTCTGTCAAAAAAGCGTGTAGTGGTTTGCACAATTGGAGTAGCATATATATAGAACTCCTTGTTGGGAAATTCCTTAGCTAACAAAGCTTCTATTTCACTAAACAATAATGATTTTGTGGCAAACTGTAATTTATATATCACAACTTTTTCTGTAATATTTTCAGGATTTATAAAATAAGCTTGTTCCGCGTTTCCTAGAATAACAGTAGTGGCAAATTTATTTTTGAGGATCAGATGGATAATGGTATCAATTTGTTCTTTATTGGAAGTAATTAAATTTAATAAGATCATCGGGCAGCGATATAGAATTTTATGTTAGTACAGGTATATGTTTCGTTTTGTTTGCAGTAAATCCGCCAACCGGAGGAAGGGTCTTTGTTAATTAAGGGATTTAAATTATATTGCATTATTAAATTATACTGCTGGCAATTTTATGAATTCTTTTCTCAATCGTGTTATTATACAATATGTTCTTAAACAAAAGCACAAAGGGTTTGAGGTAAAGGAATCGTATTCGCGGTTTGAGATCGCTAAAGGATTCAGGGAATTTAAGATTTTATCATTCAGGCTCTGTAAGGATATTATTTTAATGGGGTTGGGAATTTTTTCGGCAGCGTTTGGCTTGGAAAGCTTTTTATTGCCAAGTAAATTTATTGACGGCGGTGCCACCGGTATTTCCTTGCTAATTGCGGAGTTAACAACTATTCCTTTATCATTGCTGATTATTTTAATTAATGTCCCTTTTATTATTTTAGGGTTTAAAATTATCGGAAAGCAATTTGCCGTTAAAACCGCGTTTGCCATTACGGGCTTGGCTGTATGTATGTATTCTTTTCATTTTCCGGAGGTTACTCACGATAAGCTCCTGGTAGCTATTTTCGGAGGATTTTTTCTTGGCTCCGGAATAGGGCTGGCGGTGAGGGGCGGCTCTGTAATTGACGGAACTGAAGTGCTCGCCATTTTTTTGAGCAGAAAATTCGGCACTACGATGGGCGATATTATCATTGCTATTAATGTGGTTATTTTTTCGGCTGCTGCTTATTATTTGTCTATTGAAACAGCACTCTATTCCATGATCACTTATTTAGCGGCTTCTAAAACGTTAGACTTTATCATACAGGGTATAGAAGAGTATACAGGAGTTACTATTATTTCATCTCACAGTGAGCAGATTCGCAAGATGATTATAGAAACAATGGGTAGGGGGGTAACGGTATACTGCGGGAAACGAGGCTATGGTAAGAAGGGCGAGGGCAATGATATAGATATTGTATATACCGTTGTAACACGCTTAGAATTAAATAAGCTTAAAACAGAGATCGAAACAATTGATGCGAATGCTTTTGTGGTAATGAACAGTATTAAAGACACAAAAGGAGGGATGATTAAGAAACGCCCTCTGCAACATTAATAATTATGCGGTAGGCCTCGGCATAATTTCACCGGCCGGAAAAATAGTTTTAGAATGATGCGGAACAATTACTTTTAAAGGTGATTCTTGCCTCCTAATCTGTTGCATATAATTAACCATTCTTTGCTTCATAACTTCAGGATTAGCGGCACTTTCTAAAATGGAAAAAGAGGCTTTTTGTAATAAAAACAAGAGAGGTGTGGAGCTGTTTAATTTAATTATGGGCGCTTCATTCCATATTTTAAGAAATGTTTCGCTTAAGATAT
>JBBRHI010000690.1:0-1679 GCA_038222995.1 Bacteroidia bacterium
TAATATCGTCCCAGGCATTATCGAGCGCTTGTTTTTTTACATCCCAGCCTATGCTTAAGTCGGTTGTGTATTTGCCGTCTTTATCTTTCACGTAACATACATCGCGCGTAACGCCTACCAAGGCTGAAGGGTCTTGAGGCACATCTTCTTTTTTCATGAAAAAAAGGGTTTAATAAACGGTTAATAAAGAGTACGCGTAAGTAAAGCGAGCACTTTCAGGTACCATCAGCAATATTTTTTGCCCTTTTTTTAGTTTGCCTGAATTCATCAGCTCTTCGATCATTAAAAAAATAGATCCCGACCCTACATTCCCAATACCTGTAAGGTTGGTGAACCATTTTTCCTGCGGAATTTGAATATCGTATTTTAAAATTTCGTCCGCAATTTTACCCCTGAAAAATTCGGAAGATAAATGCGGTAAAAAATAATCGATCGTTGATATATCAAATCCTCTTTTATCTAAAATTTCTTTAAGGTATTTGGTGCCTGTAGGTACTATCTCCCGCCCCAGTAGTTTAGTATCCTGTTTAAACGCAAAAATAGAATTATCCAACCATTCGTCCGAAGAAAACTCTTTCCAGCCTTTGGTGCTGCCGTCTTCTGCTTTATCTGAACCGGCATACATACAGGTTTCAAACTGGTTGGCGTATGATTTTATTTCGAGCCATTCTATTTTTAAGGAAGGCGTTTCGCGCGGTTTATTTTCCAACAACAAAGCTCCTGCACCGTCTGAAAGCATCCAGCGTAAAAAGTCTTTTTCAAAAGCAATGATGGGGTTTTTGTCTAATTCTGCCAGCCGTTCTGTTTCTCTTTCATAATGCTCGGCCCTCATTAAAGAAGACAATTTTTCGGAGCCTGTACAAATGGCATTGGTAGTGCTGCCTGCCAAAATAGAATTATAGCCGTATTTAAGCGCTTGCATACTGGCGCAACACGCGCCTGATGTTGATACCAGCTCCACAGGGCCGCAATTTAATTCGCCGTGCACCATAACTGAATGAGACGGCAATAAATTATCGGGCGAGGTAGTACCGCAAGCTAACAGCTCAATATCACTTAATTTAAAATCCTTGGTAAGTAATTTTTTAATGGCAAGGGCCGTCATTTGTGCATTTGAATGCGTTGACCTTCCTTCTTTATCAATTGAGTAATAACGTGTTTTAATACCGTTATTGCGTAAGGTAAGTTTTTTGCCTTTAGACGGAACTCCGTCTATCATACCTAAATACTCCTCCATCTCCTCATTAGAAATAGGATCATTAGGTAAAAATTTTGCAGCCCCGGTTATAAAAACTTCTTGCATTAATTAATAGCGTACAATATTGATTTTAAATATATAAAGAAAACAGATTAATACTATAAATGTTTATGCCGATATGCCAAAAAATTCATTATAACTAACTTCTTTATTATCAAGCTTACAGTTGGTTTTAAGCAGGTCTAATACTTTTTTGCTGTACAAGCCTTCAACTATTTTTTGAGCTTCGTCTTGCTTGGCTAATATTGAATCCGCAATTTTTGCTACTTCTGCCTCATCCGGTGTTTGGCCGTAACGGGCATATTGAGAACGGATAAAGTTTCCTGCTTCTGCTTTTGCTTCTTCTGCCGTAACGGTGAGGTTATTGTCTTTTACGATCTTGTTCTCGATCAGTTTCCACTGCATAGATCGTGCATAAGCC
>JBBRHI010000691.1:0-1678 GCA_038222995.1 Bacteroidia bacterium
CCCACTATAACGGCAAAGATCAGGAAATAGCTCACGGCAATTTTAAAGCTTGGTTTAATCTCAATCGGTTTATCATTTTTTTTAAGCCGTAAGTGAATTTTTGCAACCAGCCAAATAACACCTATGTAAAGTATAACGAGGTACCAAAATTCTTTCAGGAAATGCGGAATGAGCTTTAAAATATCCGATTGCCCGCCAAAGGCTATGTTTACAACATCGTAAGTCATACGCTTTTGTATGTAAGGAAAAAAAGCGAAGTCGATAAAATTTAATAAAAGTCCTAAAGCATTACATACAATAAAAATACCGGCCAGTGTTTTTTGATAGCCTTTGCTGTAATAAAATTTAAAAGGCAACAGGCACATTAAAATATATAAAGCGTTGAGTGCTGCAATACTAAAGGCATCGAATCTTAAGCCGTAAATGAATAAGGAAATTAATTCGGAAACGGATATGTCGGCAAAATAGGCACGGTTAATACTATAGAACAGAAACCGGCATAGCGCATACAACAGGAATATAAATACTAATTGCTTCGCTAAATTTTTAAGTATCGGCGCGTAAGATCGTATGGTAATCATTTTTTAAAAGGCACGGTTTACTCCGATCATCCAACGGAACTGTAAATAATTTTTTTCGGCAAAAGGTAAACGGTTCACAAAAAACGGCATATCAAAACGGATCGTTAAAGGCTTAATATTATACAGAGGCCCGAATTTTTGAATGGTTAACGCAACACCAAGCCCTGCATCAGCAATTAAATCAGACATCACGGTTGCTTTATCGGGAGCATTTGTGTTAATGATCCCGGCATCACCGAATAAATAAGGATTAATTTTAATGCTGTTATTTAGTTTTTTAATATTTAAGAAGCTGAACAATTCACCGAACTCGATCTCCGCACTTGCCGAAGCCCCGGTAGTGCCTTTGTAATTATATACCAATGTCCCGTTGGCATCGGTTGCCGCCAATACGTAACCGGAATAGCCTCTTAAATTTAAACCGCCGCCTGCCGTAAAATGATTCGTGGTAGAACCGTATTGCCCCCATGACGGCGGTATAAAGCCCATGGACCTGGTATATTTATTTTCCATCAGGTCCTCGGGGTTAGCGCCTGCGGCAAACAGCATAGACTCACTTGCAAGTTTAGTACCAAAGCCCAGTTGAGCAAATACGCGTGTATTAATATTTATTTTACCAAGGTCGTTTTTATTAATGGCTGTGTACTGAATGTTGGAATAATCATAATCTCTTGTTAAGGCGCTTGCCCTCATATTAATATTCATGGTTCCTACGCCGCGGTTATAGCTATAGTTATGATCGAGGCCAACGTTGATGTAGCTGTTCATTTTCCGGATCTGCCATTCATTTTGATTGATCAGGTAAACGAGGTCTCTCGGCAGATCGCGTACCATCGCTTTGTATTGAATGTAAATCCTGTTTTTTTCGTTATTGCTTTTTTTCTCAAATCCTATTAACCCGCTTTCTAACCCGTCTAACGATTTAAGGGTTGCGTATACATTTGATTTTTTAATGAATTTTGCCGTCGATGTTTTATAGTTCAGCAGGAAAGACACCGTGTTATAACTATTGCGGTTGTTGGTGCTGTCAAGGTAACTTTGGCCTAAGCCTGTGCTAAACCATACGGTTACATCAAACACGTGTTTGGTATTCATAT
>JBBRHI010000692.1:0-1669 GCA_038222995.1 Bacteroidia bacterium
CTTTAATTTTAGTTCCAAAAGTTTGTTTAATTTCAGCCGGTTTCACCTTAGCAACTTAGGAACTAATCAAAAAAAGCATGCGGACTTATGCGCCCTATTAAAAATAATATTAATTTTGCGTATGAGCGAAGCCAACATTATTTTAAATAAAATTATTGCGCGCGGCAGATTATATGGCGAATTAGCTAAAATAATACCGGCAGATAAAGAAACCATACATGAATTTTTGGCGGAATGCCATGAGCAATGCCAAATAGAACCGGGGGCTGATTTTTTCGGCGAGGAAATAAAAAATGATCTTAAAAATTATTTTAATTCCCAAAACCTGTAACCTATTTATAATTATTAATTATACAGAGTATGATCTTAAACACTTTACAACACATTAACGTTATAATTGCCGAAGACCATCAATTATTAAGGGACGCCTATTGTACCCTTTTAAAAGAAGAAAATACCATTACTATAACCGGCCTTGCGGGCAACGGTAAAGAACTGCTTGAGTTATTGGAATACAAGCAGCCTCACGTTATATTACTTGATATTGAAATGCCTGTTATGACCGGCAACGAAGCTTTACGCCTTATCCATAAAAAATATCCTGAAATGAAGGTTATTATTTTAAGCATGCATTATACAGGGTATGTCATGCAAGAGTTTATAGCCGCAGGCGCTTACACATGCCTCTCCAAAAACTGCTCGGGCAAGGAGTTAGTAGCTGCAATATATGCAGCTTTTAATAATATTAACGCTGTTATAGCGGACATGCAAGATAGTGTTGGCGACCGTGAACCAATTATTGATTTTTCGCAATCAGCATTATCCGACAGAGAAGCGGAAATATTGAAGCTGGCTTGCGACGGGAAGTTAAACAAGCAGATAGCGGGCTTACTAAATATCAGGGAAAGCACGGTTGATTTTCATAAAAAGAACCTTTACGTTAAAACAAAGTCCGATTCTATGGCAAGCCTTATTAAGTACGCCATAAAAAACGGCTACACTACGCTTTAATTAGTAACTATTCGCACCTATGGTTTTCTGTAGGTAAGGTTAAAGCAATTCAATTAAAATTTATTTTTGTTGTAATGCCATAAGGCAGTAATCTTAAATATTTAATAAAAATGAAAAAAATTATTACGGTCTGCTTATTTATAGCAGGTTTATCACAAATGAAAGCGGCAATAACCCCGGAATTTCACAGATCAAACGGTGGATGGTTCGGTTACAAATTTGTAACTACAACTACTTGGCCTGATTTAAACAAAACTATTGTAGCTTGTACAGACCCGGGTTTAACAAGGTGCAAATCAGCAGCAATAATTGTAATGCCTGATGGACCTAGTTTGACACCGGAAACTGCTGAAACTATCGGTAATATTGTAACCGGTAAATTGACTCCGGAAAAAACGTCAGGCCAATTACTTTATAATGAGACTTTTTTCGTAACATATAGCTATAATATAGATGCTGATGATCTAGTTTATACGGTATATTCATTAGGGGAAGCAAAAAAACAAGGATTTATTCAATAAAATTAAAACATTAAAAAAAACGAACATGAAAAAAATACTTATTTTATCATTTTTTGCCCTTGCTATCAAAGGGTATTCAAATAATCACGTTGGTGATAATCTTTTATCTGTTGTCACACCAACCTATACGCAAGTAA
>JBBRHI010000693.1:0-1668 GCA_038222995.1 Bacteroidia bacterium
TTATGAAACCTGCTATAGTCTGAGCTATCTAATAAACCGTAATCATTTATAGAAAATTTACCGGTAGCTGCGCCTGCATACAAATTGAAAGTGATTGTTTTCTTTCTATTTAGAGATACAAAATAACCCACACCAAGATCAATAAGATTTCTTTTATACCTAACAGTTGATGTATCATAAATACTATTATAATTGCTGCCATAAACATTTTTTTCTTTCCGATGAAAGTCAGATGTTGTTACCGCCCAGTGATCGGCAAACGCATAAGCGGCTTGCAAATCATATCCATCTGCATATTCTTTTGTTAAACGATTACTGTTTGATGAGGAATAATATCCGGTTATTTTGGTTTCTCCTTTTTTTATGAAATAAGGGTTTGTTAGGAGGAGAAGCAGAATAAATATAGCGGTAAGTATTACACGAAGTTATCATAGAAAAAAAACAATCATACTCAGTCCTAATATTTTTTTCATAAATAACATAAATAAATAGATTATTTTTTTTGTGAATAGGCTGCTTTTGTTTTTTTATATTTCAGAAAATTTTATTAACCTTCAATAATTAGTATCATTCATACTGGTACAAATACTTTGCGTAAATTGCGTTTATAGACACTAAATGTGGATGAAAGAACAATATGAGTAAAAAAGCAGGAAAGAAAAAACATAACCCATTAATAAAAGGAGTTTTGGATATAACACGCTCTGGTATTGGTTATGTAATTGCAGAAGGAAGAGATAATGATGTGCTGATAAGCCCGAATAATTTTAATAAAGCCATGCATGGCGACACGGTTCGGGTGAAATTAAAACAAACCAATGGCCGGCGTATTGAAGGCGTAATAGAAGAAGTGGTTGAACGCAAACAAACTGAATTTATTGGTGATATTGAGGTAAAAGAAAACTTTGCTTTCTTTAAACCCGACAGCCAGAAACCAATTCCTGATTTTTACATCAGCACAAAAAATCTTAACGGAGCCAAAAACAACGACAGGGTAGTAGTTAAATTATTGAATTGGGAAAAAGACGAAAAGAAACCTGAAGGAGAAGTAGTAACAGTGCTGCAGGCGAAGGATATGAACGACATGGCAATGAAGGAAATTCTGATACAAAATGGATTCCCTTTAGAGTTTCCTAAAATTGTTTTGGATGAAGCTAATGCTCTAAAGGAAAGTATAGACATAACGGAATTGGATAAACGAAAAGATTACCGCAACGTTCTTACGTTTACGATTGATCCTGCAGATGCAAAAGACTTTGATGATGCACTTTCTATTCAAAAGACCGGGAAAGATGAATATGAAATTGGAGTGCATATAGCCGATGTAAGCCATTTTGTAAAGCCTGGTTCAGAGCTTGATAAAGAAGGCTACAGCAGGGCTACAAGTGTATATCTTCCTGATCGTGTGAACCCGATGCTTCCTGAAAAAATTTCCAATGAGCTTTGCTCGCTTCGGCCTAACGAGGATAAGTACACGTTTTCTGTTATTTTCAAAATAAATAATAAGGGGAAAGTAAAAGATTACTGGCTGGGTAAAACTTTTATCCATAGCGATCACCGCTTTAATTACGATGAAGTACAGGAAATTATTGAGACAAATACAGGAAAATATGTTGAAGAAATTCAATGCCTCAACACACTTGCAAAAAGTTATCGCAAAGAAAGATT
>JBBRHI010000694.1:0-1668 GCA_038222995.1 Bacteroidia bacterium
AAGCTCTTTTTTTGAATATACATAAGCTTAAAGATGGTTTTAACGCCAAAAATTTTATATTTGGAGCCGGGTTATGCTTTTTAGTTCCACGATATTTTTATTTTATTTTTTGCCGTTGTTATTGCTTTGTTATTATATACCGAGTAGTATTAATGTCAAAAATAAATTACTGTTATTCTTCAGTTTAATTTTTTTTTCATGGAGCAATATTCATTTTACACTGATCCTTATCGTATCTGTTATCTTCAATTTCTTTATCGGGGTCGGGATAGAAAAATACAGATCAAAAAGTATTTTCGTATGTGGCATCGCAGGCAACTTATCGTTGCTGGTTTGTTTTAAATACGCCGGTTTTTTTGTATTTAATTTAAATATTGCGTTAAGCGCGTTTAGTTTCAATACTGTTTCATTAGGTGCTATTTTACTGCCTATAGGCATTTCTTTCTATACATTTCATTCCATAAGCTACCTTATTGATGTTCGACATGAAAAGTCGCCGGCACAAAAAAACATATTCGATATGGCCTTATATATTGTTTTGTTCAGTCAGTTGGTTGCCGGGCCTATTATCCGGTATAATGTGTTTGCCCCGCAATTATTAGGAAGACAATCAAGCCTTATAAAATTTGGAAACGGAATAGAGCGGTTCATCATTGGTTTAGGTAAGAAAGTGTTGATTGCAAACACATTGGCCAGGCTTGCCGATGAAAGCTTTAACCAGGATATTCATAATATGAGTACCCTGCTCTCGTGGATTGGTGCAGTGAGTTATACGTTCCAAATTTATTTTGACTTTAGCGGTTATTCAGACATGGCAATTGGTTTAAGTAAATTATTCGGCTTCGATTTTCCGGAAAATTTTAATATGCCTTACATTGCAAACAGCATTAAGGATTTTTGGAAAAGATGGCATATAAGCCTCTCTTCATTTTTCAGGGATTATGTTTATATACCTTTAGGAGGAAATAAAAAAGGAATTAAACGAACGTATTTTAATTTGATTTTTGTTTTTTTCCTTACGGCATTATGGCATGGCGCTAATTATACTTTTATTGTTTGGGGCATGATCCACGGTTGCTTTTTAATTATTGAGAGGTTGGGGTTTGATAAAATACTTTCAAAAACTCCTTCATTTTTCAGAATTATATATGTTTTTTTAATTGTTTTACTGGCGTGGATTTCCTTCAGGGCTGATAGTTTAGATCAGGCACTGCATTATTACCGAAGCTTATTGCCTAATCACAATGACCTTAAAATTGAATTGGCAGCCAGCTACTTTACTACTGATGTTATTATTGCCATGGGTTTTGCCGTATTTTTTTCTTTTAATGTATGGAAACCGGTACACCTGTTTTTTAATAAATCCAAGTTCAGGCTTGAGCTCTCACAAGCGCTTAGTTCTTTCTTCCTGTTGATCATTTTATATTTCAGTATCATTTATGTAATGTCCGGTACTTACAACCCTTTTATCTATTATCAATTTTGAAGTTAACTATCAAATATTATATACTGATAGCGGGGTTCATTCTACTGATCTTTTTCCCGGTTATCAATAATTTCATAAAGTTAGTGCCCGATATTGCCGGTACCGAAAACCGAAAATTAAAATCATTTCCAAAGCTTGATACCTGTAAGGTTGATAATGCGTGTAAATACGTAGAAGGCTAT
>JBBRHI010000695.1:0-1668 GCA_038222995.1 Bacteroidia bacterium
CTTATAAGTTAACGCCTGCCAATGCCATTAAAGAGATAAGCTATGATGTAGAAGATACCTGGGATACAAGCATAAAAGAGAAAGTGGTGTTTGAACCGGGAGGAACAAATATTGAAGAAAGCAAAAACTTTATTTTAAACACACACGGTTTCTTCGGTTATTTTAAAAATAAAATAGAAGCCGGTTTTATATTGGAAGTTACAAAGCCTAAAGGATTTTATGCTTCCACTTCTTTAACCGATCTTAAAAGCGGCGAAACAAAAGATGTATTATCTGTTTTTAATTACCACGACCTGGTTGATGCGCCTATTATGTATTGCAAGCCGGACACCACGTCTCTAAAAATTGGTAACTCAACCATTTTATTTTCAGTGTATTCACCTAACGGCGTGCTGACTTCCGATTTTATAGCACGTAATTTAAAAGAATTATTGCACGCTCAAGCCGAATACTTGGGGGGTGAACTACCGATCAGCAAATATGCCTTCCTGTTTTATTTTTCAGACAAGCCTTCGTTAAGCGGAGCCTCGGGCGCATTAGAACACTCCTACTCTTCCTTTTATTATTTACCCGAAGCGGATACTGCTGCACTGGCTCAGGAAATAAGAGACGTATCCGCTCACGAATTTTTCCACATCGTTACACCGTTAAGCATTCACGCAGAGCAAATAGGGAATTTCGATTTTAACAATCCCCAAATGAGCAAACACCTTTGGTTGTATGAAGGCTTAACAGAATACGCGGCACATCACATGCAGGCTAAATCAGGCTTAATAGATTATGACGCATTTTTAGCCGTAATGGTGGAGAAGATGGAAAATGCGCGCGAAAACTTTAACGATACTGTGCCTTTTACGGTAATGAGTAAATATGTATTGGATAAATACAAATCACAATATGCCAATGTATACGAAAAAGGCGCGTTAATAGGCATGTGTCTCGACATTACCTTAAGATACTACAGCAACGGAAAATACGGTACGCAGGAATTAATGAAAGACCTGTCTAAAAAATACGGTAAAACAAGATCCTTTAAAGATGATGACCTTTTTAATGATATCGAACAATTGACCTATAAAGAAGTACGAACTTTTTTAGATACTTACGTATCGGGCAACAAACCTTTGCCGTACCGTGAAATTTTTGCGATGGTTGGACTTAATTATACAGACAAACGTGTAGAAGAACAAATTACCTTAGGCGGAATTTCGGTAGGTTACAATGCCGGAACAAACCGTTTGGTAGTTGTAAACATAAGTAAGCTGGATGAATTCGGAAAAAAACTGGGTTTTAAAGAAGGCGACGAAATAGTCACCTTTAATAACCGAAAACTTGGAATAGATAATATGAAAGAGGTGTTGGGAGGTTTTACACAAAATGCAAAAGCGGGAGACAAGCTCGCTATAGACGTTTTTCGTAAGGATAAAAAAGGAAACGAATCCATTAAAACATTAAAAGCCAAAGTAAAACCGGTTAAAGTAACCGAGTATGATATTTTAGAACTGAATGAAAAAGCAACCGATCAACAGGTATTAACACGTAAAGATTGGTTGGGAATAAACTAGAACCGGCTAAGGAAAGCAAGACTATTTGATGAAAGAGACTGTTTGTCTTCAATCTTATAAGTTCCTTAAATTTCTTAGGTCTTTAAAAAATGGGTAAAAAACA
>JBBRHI010000696.1:0-1657 GCA_038222995.1 Bacteroidia bacterium
ATTGCAAGTATTTTTGCATGGACAAGAGGTTTGGAGTTCCGCGGTAAATTAGATAATAACCAAGAATTAATTAATTTTTGCCACGCTTTAGAAACGGTTTGTGTTGAAACGGTTGAAAGCGGGAAAATGACCAAAGATTTAGCGGTGTGTACGCACGGTAACAATGTGAAGCACGGCGAACATTATTTATATACCGAAGAATTTTTAGATGCAATTGATGCTAATTTAAAAAATAAATTGGCCAAATAATTTTGTACCTTTAAGCTTCAATTACTCAATTTTTTGAGAGAATTGCAAAAAATACATAACATGAATCAGGAATTATTTGACAGGGTGGAGAGTGCATTAAAAACGATCAGGCCTTATTTAGAAGCTGATGGTGGAGATGTTGAATTACTTGAAGTAACAGATGAGCATGCGGCAATGCTTGAATTAAAAGGAGCTTGCAGTACATGCAGTATGAGCCAAATGACTATGAAAGCGGGTATTGAAGAAACGATTATGAGAGCGGTCCCGGAAATAAAGTCCGTACACGCTGTAAGAATGTAATTTTTAAATAATTTTATAAAAGTCCTATTCATTTTTGAGTAGGACTTTTTATTTTAGTGAAGCCCAACTCGTGAAGATCATGTATAAAGTTCAAATAGCAAGCAACCGGGAAGAGATTGATAATATTATTGAATTGCGTTATGAGATTCTGCGTAAGCCATGGAATAGAACAAAGGAAACGGCAACAGATGAATTTGAGACTAAATCCATTAATGCATATATAGAAAAGGCGGGAAAAGTAATTGCTTGCGGCCGTTTGCAAAATAACGGGAATAATATAGGCCAAATAAGGTATATGGCGGTAAGCCACAGCGTTCAGGGAAAAGGATTGGGAAAACTAATTTTAAAAAGACTGGAAGAAGAAGCGCGCGCTATTAACATTGATACCGTTGAACTACAGGCAAGAGAAAATGCGCTTGAGTTTTATAAATCAAACGGCTATACCGTTAAAGAACCCTCGTTTAAATTATGGGATATTATACAGCATTACTTAATGACGAAATCAATTTAGCAAATCGTAATTAAACAAAAATAAACCTATATTTATTCCGGTGGAACATAAAAGACTGAATATTTTATTTTTATGTTCGTGGTATCCTAACCCCGATGAAAAAAGTAACGGGATCTTCATTAAACGGCATGCCCGGGCCTTGTCGCTAAAACATCATGTAACTGTTGTGTTTGTGAAATCAGTTGCCAATGTATACGAGCTGATAAGCGTAAAAAACGAAGAAGAAAATTTTAAAGAATATTTATATTTCTATCCTAAAATTAATTCCACTTTGCCGGTGATCAGTGGCATTCAAAAATTACTGAAATTTAAAAAAGAATACCGGTCCGCCATTAATACATTACCAAATACCGGCTTTGATATCATTCACCTGAACACTGTTTTTCCGGCAGCTATACCCGCTTTATATGCCTTAAAAAAATACCCTAAAGCTAAATTTTTTATTACCGAGCATTGGAGCGGTTATTATCCTGAAGACGGCAATTATAAAGGATATCTGATCGTGCATTATACCAAACAAATAATACAAAAAGCCGGAGCCGTTTTTGTTATTTCTGAAAAATTAAAACAATCCATGTTAAATCATGGGCTAAAAAG
>JBBRHI010000697.1:0-1651 GCA_038222995.1 Bacteroidia bacterium
CAGGGGTAGCAAAGTCAACTACTTCAATATCTTCTTTAATTCCCGGAAATTTTATTTCCAATAATTCAATTAAAGCATCTGTAAATTTCTTTTTCTCTTCACGGTATTTTACACGCTCGTTCTTACGCAGGTTAATCCAATAATTACCGTTGGTTGTATAAAAGCTGCAAGCCATAACTGTTTTACCGGCCGGGGCCAAAGTAGTATCATAATTATAAAAATGTACTTCTAACCTGTCCCAACTTGTGCCGCAAGGCGATTGCAGCTTTATTTCTGTGGGAAACCGGTAAAAGTGAGGGTATGCTTTATAGTCCTTTTTTAACCCGAAAGATGCCAGTAGAATAGAGTAATATACATCTATTATTTTCTCATCTTTCAATTCAATAATTTTATCGTTTACAAATTTTCCGTTTAAATAGTCGAACACTGTTTTATACCAATCTGCCGTGGATAAAACAGCATCACTGTAATGCGTTACATCATTTCTAACAAGCAAACCGGTTGCTTTATTATTTTCTGTTATTATTTTTTTGACAGGCGTATTGTAATTTATTTTACCGCCGAGCTTTTCATAACGTTCGGCCAAACGTTCCGCCCACTTTAAGGAGCCGCCAATAGGGTAACCGGCGCTTTTTTTATCAAACACGGCATGCGGAAAATTAAACACCAGCATCTTTACTTCTTGTCCGTCATAAAGCAATTCAAAGCTTTCACGCAAAAAAGGGCTTTTAAATTTTTTCGCTAAATCATAGTTGCTCACTTTGCGTTGACGGTTAAGAATAAATAAAAACTTTAAATATTTCGTCATTTTAATGCCCCTGATAATAGAAGGGATTAAAGGGAGCTTATTCATTACCGGCGGCAATTCATAATTTTGAAGCTGCCTGATATCATTAATAAACGATTCGGTCACTTCCGCATCTTCCGGAGAAAGGTCTATCATATAATCTCTTAATTGATCAAGATTAGTATAGACTTTAAAAATTTTATTCCCGTATTTATCGGCACTGTTCTTAACCTCCACATGTATGCGAACATCATGGTGGTGAAACGGAATAGATTCAAGGTCTAAAAGCTCGGACCACATATAATAAAATCCGCTTCCTTTATCTGAGCCAAGGATCCAGTGTGCACAACCGTCAATCGTAAATTCACCTTTGTCCCAACTCGTGCATAAGCCTCCGGGAATAGAATGCTTTTCGAAAATCTGTGTTTCAAATCCGTTCATCTGTAAATAACATCCGGCACATAATCCCGAAATTCCGGCACCGATAATATTTATTTTAACCTTTTCCTGCACGTCCAAATGTATTAAAAAGATCGGGCTTTATCTAACAAAAAAGGAGCATAAAACTATGCTCCTTTTTTTACAAATATGAATTATTTAGTCGGGTAATTCGCTCATTCCCAAATTTGTTTCCTGAACTTTTTCCTTGTATTTTTTTATTTGTGTTTTTAATGCTTCGCACGCTAAGTCAATAGATTCTTCAAATGAAGCAGATTGTTTTTTAGAGAATAACTCTTGGCCTTTGGTATGAATTTTAATCTCCACCACTTTATTTTCACTGTTCGACGATTTATCTAAACGCATAATGATTTCACTGTTAATTAAGCCGTCGTAATAAAGAGTTAATTTATTTGTTTTGTCTTT
>JBBRHI010000698.1:0-1649 GCA_038222995.1 Bacteroidia bacterium
TTCGTTAAATAATCTTTTTCAACGGTACTATGGTAAGCAATAGATGAATACCCGCAGTGGTGATTTGTGAGTATCAATCCTTTATCTGAAACGATCTCTGCCGTGCAGCCTCCGCCAAACTGAACAATGGCATCTTTTAAGCTTGATTTATTAATGCTGTAAATTTGCTCAGCCGTTAATTTAAGTCCGTTCTTTTTCATGTCTTTAATATTCATGGCATTTAAAAGCTGGGGTAACCACATGCCTTCGTCTGCTTTACTTATTAAAGAGGTAATGAGAATTAATACGAGTAAAAGTTGTTTCATTTTTTGTTTTTTGTTTATTATGTCACCACAGAGGGACAGAGTGATAGAAGGTTTTATTCTTTTTTAATTACACGAACTTTGAAACACGTAAAATTGCTTTGTTGTTCCTTCTCGCAATGAACGACATTACATGGAACGAATGACTTCTTTTACGATCAGGCTCATTTTTGGTTCTGCTCCCGCGGCAATGTGCTGTACTTCTTCATGGGTTACTTCTATTATTTTTCCTTCAATGCCTAAATCGGTTACAATGCTTACGCCAAATACACGCATACCGCCATGGCGGGCAACTATAACTTCGGGTACTGTGCTCATACCTACTGTATCTGCACCTATCCGCGCAATGTAGCTGTACTCTGCAGGTGTTTCAAAGCAGGGGCCTGTTAAGCCTGCATAGCTGCCTTGACTTACTTTTATGTTATTGCTTTTAGCGATCTCTAAGGCTTTGGCAATTAATTTTTTATCGTAAGGCTCGCTCATATCAAGGAAACGCGGGCCTAATTCAGGAATGTTTTTTCCTATTAACGGGTTAGTAGGAAATAAATTGATCTGATCATCAATGATCATAATTTCACCTATTTCAAAGCTAGGGTTCATACCACCGCTCGCGTTTGATACAACTAAGGTATGAGCTCCAAGCGCTTTCATAACACGTACCGGGAAGGTTATCTGGTGCATGGTGTAGCCTTCATAAAAATGGAAGCGGCCTTGCATGGCCATTACTTTTTTACCGCCCAGTTCTCCGAAAATTAATTTACCGCTGTGTCCTTCCACCGTACTTACAGGGAAATTGGGAACTTCTTCGTAGGGGATTATATACTCCGCACTTATTTCTTTTACTAATCCTCCTAATCCTGTTCCTAATATAATGCCGACCTCAGGTTTAAAATGGTTTGTTTTTTCAAGAATACTTTTTGTGGTAAAATTTATTTGTTCTAACATAATTGATGATTGTTTCATTAAATTCCTGTTCTTTGTCTTTAAAATCCACCTCTATCGGCAGAACGAACAAAGGTAACGTATTTACTATATCCTGCAAGTCCGGATCTCTTAAACGCATGGCATCTTTTTCGGTAGTTACCGCAATTTTATTTCCTCCTTCAATCGCGTCCAATGCGGCTCTTATATCGGCAATATTTTGCAGTGTAAATGTATGGTGGTCGGGATATTGAATGTGTTTTACGGAAGATCCGTATTCTTTTAAATACGTTACC
Source organism: Bacteroidia bacterium (assembly GCA_038222995.1). Lineage (GTDB taxonomy): Bacteria > Bacteroidota > Bacteroidia > B-17B0 > Aurantibacillaceae > UBA4416. The sequence continues at coordinate 1,520 of JBBRHI010000698.1, forward strand.
ATCGGCTCCGGGTTGCCGATACCCGTAAAAACCACCATACGGTAACGGAACAGGTCGTTAAGCGTTTCAACGGTTTCTTCAGGATTTTTGAAGCCTTTTAATTCGCCGTACTTTAACCATGTGAAAAATA
>JBBRHI010000699.1:0-1633 GCA_038222995.1 Bacteroidia bacterium
ATATGATTTTAGTTCCGTTTTATGCCTTTTTAATTTTGCTTTACCGCAATTTGTTCATCGTTTTTATTCTTAAATTTTTCAGAGAAGATCCCGAAAATAAAATCCACGAGATACTGGTAAAGATTAAGATCTCAGTTCAAAGCTTTCTTATAGGAACCATGATAGAAATGTTAATCGTTTCCGTTCTTACAACCATTGGGTTAATGATAATTGGGATGAAGTATGCTGTACTGTTGGGTGTAATCACAGGGGTTCTAAACCTGATTCCGTATATTGGTATTTTAGTGGCAGCACTGCTTACGGTGGTTGCTACGCTTACCAGTTCTGCAGAATTAACTACCATTGTCGGTGTTGTGGTAGTTAATGTTATAGTGCAGTTTTTAGATAATAATATCCTCGTACCCATGGTAGTGAGCTCTAAAGTAAAGATCAATGCCTTTATGTCTATCATCGTTATTTTGATAGGTGGCGAAGTTTGGGGTATTGCAGGTATGTTTCTGGCAATTCCTGCAGCAGCCATTCTTAAAATAATATTTGACCAGGTGGATTACTTAGAGCCATGGGGTTTTATAATTGGTGATTTTATACCCAAAACTCTTAATAGAGATGTTGACATTGAAACAGATATAAAATCTGATAATGCTTTGGCTTCTAATACCTCCATTTCAAAATCTTTCAAAAAGGCAAACCAGACGATTTGGGCAAAATTTAAATCAGTATTTCGGTGAAATTCTAATTTAATTTTTTAAACGATTCTAAGAAGATACAAGGAAGAAATTCAGGCGGCTATAATGCATTATCTGTTATTTTTCTCATAAAACCCTACCATTATGGCGGTTTTTTTTTAAACTAATCTCAATGGATTATCTGATTGTGAACTAGGTATTTTTATTTTCACATGCCGTTAATTGTTTCTTTTAAAACTGTTTTAATGTAAGGCAAGCCAATACATTTAAAAATGAAAAATTATTTACTTGCCTGTACTTTATTTTGGGAGAAGCCGTAAAGCTGCATACTCAAACTATTACTGTAGTGCTAAATTATACTTTAACTGGATTTTTGGCTGGGCTGGCAGCGGTGCCTTATCAGGTTATTCTGGCAATATTACTTTGTACAACTCTCTGATAAATACATCCCACCATGCTAAGTTAGCAGATACGGTAAAATATATACTCCTATTATCAGCAAACTTGTACCTTGTAGTGATTTTATTTTGTAGTACGAATGTAAACTCAATGTAGGTTTATATTTTAAGAGTACATTTATAACATGCTTATTAAAACTTAGTTTAAATTTTTTGTGGACGAGTCAAGAAAATTAGTACGAGTTATAAACCCGGGGTAATGCTTTGTATGATTGGATTCTGCTATTCTACTTATTAATACCTAATATTTTTTTTAACATGTCCATTTGTTTTTTAAATCGATATTTGTTTAATCATTAAAACAAAAAATATGAAATTTATTAAACTGGTATTTAACCGGGCAAATAATACGCATTATTTTATTTTTCTTTTTTTTATACTATTTATAGTTTTTATAAGCTCTTGCGCCAAAGAAACGCCAGGGGGTGAAGGTACTGGCGGCGGCGGTACAGGCAGTTTGACCGAACGCATTATTTTAGATACCTCCTA
>JBBRHI010000700.1:0-1625 GCA_038222995.1 Bacteroidia bacterium
ATAATAAATCCGAGTTTATCATTTAGAAACCGCTTTCCATAGGTAAAACTTGCCAATACTGTTGGAGGGGCAGTTTTTTTCTTGAAATCAAGATTAGAACGGCTAAAATCGCCGGGCTTGGCTTGATATGAAGGCCCAAACCTTTCGGTAAGATTTTTTGACTGGATATCTTTTTTGGAAAAATCGTCATATTTACGATTAAAAAATATGGCGCTATATCCTAAAGATCCGTCGGCTTTAAAGAATTCATGATCGGGTGCATCTTTAAAAACAAGATTAACCGTACCTCCAATAGCGTCACCTTCCATTTCAGGCGTAAGGGTTTTACTTACTTCTATGCGGTCTAACAAGTCAGAAGGCACTATATTTAAAGAAACGAATCTTGATACAGGATCAGGGCTGGTAACTTTAGCACCATTTATCAGCGTATTATTATACCTCGGTTCTAAACCTCTTATTATGGCATACGCCTCGTCAGATCCGCTGTTTCGCTGCAAAGTTACTGCAGAAACCCGTGTTATTGCCGCAGCTGCGTTAAGGTCGGGCGACCGTTCCATAGCCCTTGCCGATAAAACATTGGTTACATTGTCGGCGTTTTTTTCCGATTTTCTTGACGACGACTCATTGCTTTCATTGAGCTTGCCATACACGTTTACCACTTTAAGATCTGCCCTGGCTTCAGGCAAAGGAATGTTTACCATAACAACCTGGTTGGCCGCTACAGTTACTTTTTGCTCAAACTCTTCAAAACCAATATATTTAATTTTGATTTTATATTCGCCAGCGCCAAGCTTGTTTATTTCGAAATTTCCAAAGGCATCGGTTTCAGCGCCTTTTGAGTAGCCATCCAAACGGACATAGGCCCCAGGCAGGGGTTCTTTACTGTTACCGTCTGTTACTTTACCTTTTATAGATGCATTTTGGGCCGATGCATACGAGGTGAGTAAAATAAAAAGAACAAATAAGTAATTTTTGATAATCATATTAGATGAGATTTTTTGCAAATCATCACCTTAATACTGGAGGAATACTGAATAAATCTCTTTAAAAAAAACAGTTAATCTATTGATAATCTCAACTTAACAATCGCCCAATTCTCGTACAAAATTTAAGGTTAACTACACAGTAAATCAACATTTGCTTAATATTAAACAGCCGGGGTTGCCTGTGTAAATACACTTGCACTGCTTGAGAATTGGTGTTAAAAACTATTATTCCACTACAAACACTCTACAAGCCGTCATAGCGCCATGTTTATCATTTATCAGCCCGGCAATTAACCGTTTTTGTTGCTAATTTTACCCTAAACCAATCAAACCAAATACCATGTCGTTACCAATCCGTGTCAATAAATTTGCGGCCCTTTTATGTTTTTGTTTATTATTTGCAGGCATTGCCGGTTCAAAGGCCCAAAACGCAAAACCAAAATTTAAGGTGATCGCCTTTTATACCGCACAGGAAGATAAAGCCCACATCAGCTTTGTGCACGAGGCTAATATTTGGTTCCCAAAAATGACGGCTAAATACAACTTTGCTTACGACTCCACCAAAAACTGGAATAACCTTAACCCTGAATTTTTAAAGGATTACCAGGTAGTGCTGTTTTTAGATACCCGCCCCGATTT
>JBBRHI010000701.1:0-1616 GCA_038222995.1 Bacteroidia bacterium
TTTTTACAAAACGCAATTTGGTTATTACCATAATATTTTTCTTATTTAAACTAAGTTGAGACTAACTATTTTACGACTAAACAATTAAAAGATTACAAAACAAAGGTGGATATCTTAGGTATGATAAGTGTTACACACTTATAGAAATATATTGTATGATTCACACATTATTTACTTCAAAATATTTAATATGCTGCAAGAGGTGATGCAAATATTGAAGGCCAACAAAATGTTTAACAATTGGCTTGAAACATAGTTATTATTTCGAGATTATATGATACTAAACTCGCAATAATCGTATCAAAAACCGTTACATAAATAAACTTGTAGTATTTCGCAAGTCTTTTTAAATATTGCCAGCACCTCATTATTCCATGCGAACGTATAATCCCTGCCGAATATCTTTCCTCTCCATTTCTTGCTTAAAATAAGTTAGTAATGTGTTGATCTCTTCTCTCATCATTCCCTTCATCCTTTCCAACTTAAGCATCATAGACAGTAATAATTTTTTCTCCTTTTCATCTGCAATTTTTTCGATGTAAACAGTGTTAAAAAAATAAAGTGCTATGCAGAGATCGTGAAATTCACCAAGCTTAGATGTAAAAACGTTTAAGTTTTTTTTATTGGTGAAATAGACAGGAAGCGCTGCAGGTAAATAAGAACTTATATATTTCCAATTGTACATCAAGTCTTTTAAAACTTTGCGTATTTCATGCAACGCCTTATCAGAATACTCCACCATAAAAATTAAATCAAACAGGGATTGCTGTTTTTGAGTAACAAATATTTTAACCAATTCTGTGTTTAGCTTACCAGGAGTAAAATGATTAATCTTTTTCCAAAAATGTTTAAATGAAATTTTATCAGCCATCCTGCCAGCCTTATTCTTTTGTTTATTCTCCTCATTATGGAGAAGCTGCATATACTGTAAGGGCTTTTCAACCAACATCTCATTACAAAGACTGTTAACCCTTAGTTGATGTAATTGAAGGTTGCGAATAGTTCCGACAGTGTTATAAAAGGATTTTATCTTTTCTCCTATTTTTATTTTTTCTTCTTTCGGAATATTTGTATTTATCAATCGAATAAACGCTCTAAGCTTTTTAATCTCTATTCTAAACCCATGTATATCCTCTATTTCAAATTCTTCCAATAACTTATTATAATGCGTCTTAAGCTTTTCAACCCTTTTGTTAAAAACGTTTATAATATCACTTGATTTTAAACAAATCATAAAAAAATATTTAATGACTATGATGATACACCGTTATACTCACTCTTTTCAAAACGGCCTGTTTTTTCTTCAAGGCGTATACAGAAAATAATTCCATCTATTTCATCAGAACGTTCGTTAGAAGCAAACGGCCATACAGAAGACAATTTTACTGTTTCACTTGCTATGCCTTCAATTTTACGTGACATTAATATTTTTATGCCTGCTGTTCTTTCGGTTTCAGCTGTAAGTTCTTTATATTCTCCCCATGCAATAACAGATTTCCAATTAGCCATGTTTTCCATGAGATCGGTCTGAAAGCAAACTTTTGGATTCTCTCTCATCAGGTTAATTTTTAACCCTTCATGAGTTCGTGCATAAATACTTTCGCCGTCATACGCAT
>JBBRHI010000702.1:0-1612 GCA_038222995.1 Bacteroidia bacterium
AATAATACGGGAACTATTGTTAAGATGACATTACCTATATTAAAAGCCTGATATGTTAAGAGCTATTATAATAGACGATGAAGAAAGCGGCATCAGCTCGCTTAAAATTTTAATTCAAAAATTTGTAAAGGACGTTAAGGTAGTTGCTGAAACTACTGAGCCCGCAAATGCGATTGAGCTGATCGAAAATTATAAACCTGAAATTGTTTTTTTAGATATAAACATGCCGGGGATGAACGGCTTTGAACTGCTGGCTAAACTCGCGTGGAAAGATTTCAGCCTTATATTTACAACGGCTCATCGTGAATATGCCTTAAAGGCCTTGAAAAACAATGCGGTCGATTATCTGCTCAAACCGATTGATTACGAAGATATTATTATTGCCGTGGATAAGGTAAAAGCTAAATTTAACTCCATAGAAAGCGACAGAGTTAAATTTGATTATACTAAATTATTACAGGAAATACATCAACATAATAAGCTCCTGGTAAACTCTAAAACAAGTATCGAAAACATTGAATTGAATGAAGTGGTATCGTTAGAGTCAAAATCAAATTACACGAAAATATATTTGTCAGACTCAAGGCTAACGCTGGCTTCAAAAACATTAAAAGAATTTGAAGAATATTTGTGTACAGAGAATTTAGATTTTATGAGAGTACATCATTCTTTTATTATTAATCTCAAAAAAGTAGCCAGGTACATAAAAATAACGGACACTATTGTGATGGTAGATGATCAGAAAATTCCTTTAGCAAAAAGCCGTAAGGGACCATTTGTTGAATGGTTAAATATTTAGGCTTGATTGAGTTTATAATCAAAACCATACTTTTGAGAAATAATTACTGCGCTGTACCGCTTTATAGTTACAATTGCGTGTTTATGAGGCTATGCTTTTAATCAAGCATAGCTGCACTCAAACTAAACCTGCAACAAAACGTTTATGCCGGTATATTTCCAACTGCTTTCGTATAAGATAAAAAGGCATATCGCTATACTTTAGAATCTCTTTAGATTTATACAGTATATTTACTTCTAAATCATACATCTTTTAACGTCGTAAAAACGGAAACATGAAAATTCTTTTGATAGAAGATGAACCTGAATTAAGAAAATCTATAAAACAATATCTTCACAGTGAAGGATATATAGTTGAATCAGCGTCTGATTTTATCAAAGCCACGGCCAAGATCAATGATTATCAATACGATTGTATTCTCGTAGATATTACTCTGCCAATGGGTTCCGGCTTAGACATTATTAAACAATTAAGGGAACTTAATTCAAAAGCAGGGGTTATTATTATTTCCGCTAAAAACTCGGCTGATGATAAAATTACAGGTTTAGACCTTGGCGCGGATGATTATTTAGCAAAGCCTTTCAATTTAGCTGAACTTAACTCGAGAATAAAGGCGCTGATAAGAAGACGTAATTTTGAAGGAAGCAGGTCGATTGTTGTAAATGAAATAACAATAGTCCCCGAAGAATGGTCGATTAAAGTAAATGATGTACCGGTTAATTTAACGGCTAAAGAATATGAACTGTTGCTGTTTTTTATCACGAATAAAAACAGGGTACTTTCTAAAAATACGATCGCGGAACACCTTTGGGG
>JBBRHI010000703.1:0-1610 GCA_038222995.1 Bacteroidia bacterium
GCCAATTCTATTTTTAAAGAAGTATTCATTAATAAAGAGATAAAGGATCCGTCGGCAATATTAAAAGCATTAGATACAGAATTAGAAAAGGTGATCAATAAAAATCCGGATGAGGCCTTTAGTGACGGTATGGATGTAGCATTGATCCGAATAGATAAAACAAGTCGTGAACTTTTATTTGCAGGAGCTTTCAGATCTGTTATCATTACCCGAGGAGATGAGTTGATTGAATTGAAAGGAAGCCGGTACCCGATAGGATTTTATTCGGGTATTGAAAAAGAATTTGATAATACAAATTTTACCTTACAGAAAAATGATTGCATTTACTTGTATACAGACGGCTTTATTGATCAGTTCGGCGGGGAGAAAAATAAAAAATTAAATAAATTTAATTTTAAAGACCTCTTAAAAACTATTAATGACATGAGCATGGATGAACAGGAAGCGTTTTTGGATTACTCGTTCAATAACTGGAAACAGGACAACGACCAAACAGATGATGTATTAGTAATTGGTATTAGAATTTAAATTAATTAACTCTTTCAGGTTTTAGACATCTGAAAGAGTTAATGTTTCTAACCCCACATTAAATAAGGCGTCTATACAACTCAGGTTTGGAACAAATGCTGATTTGTTTGCGAATACCTGGTAATATTGAGTTTCATTGGCTTTAGAAGAAGCCGCCCCTGAACTTAGATCTCTAAAATCGATCAATCCCGCGGGAATCGCTTGATATGCCTTAGTTAATTGTACTTCTTTTTTTATTCTTAAAATATAAAGAATGGTTTTGAGTAATTCTAAATTATAGTCGAATAAAAACTCATACTTAGTTTCATAAAATGGTTTAAAATCGTCTTCAAAAAACTCAAAGTACGGTGAGTTTTTATAAGCGCTTGTAATGGTACGCCAATGCTGTTGTTGCCAGTTTTCCGCGTAAGAAATTCTTTTTTGAGCTATAATTTCTTTGTCTGACTGCTTAAGTAAAGGGATCGATAAGGCTAATTTACCGTTTGATGTAAGGACCTCGCAACGGTTACGTTGGGTTTGTTTTACAAAATGTTCGTGTGCTTCAATAAAAACTGTATCGCTATTTATAACTTTATATAAATATTCTAAATTCGGTAAATAAGCTGTCGATAAAAGAACGGCGCTACTCTTCATTTATTCAATTCCTTTAAAGATCCTGCTCCATCTTATCCCCGTATGGAATAATTTATCGGTAGAATAAATAACGCGTGTGGCTTTACCGATAATGTGGTCTTCCGGCACAAAGCCCCAATGGCGGCTATCCTGAGAGTTATGCCGGTTATCGCCCATCATAAAATAATAATTTTGCTTAATCACATAGTTTGAAACCGGTTCATTATTAATATAAATAGAATCGTGTTTCAATTCAAGTGTATTGCCTTCATAAACGGAAATGATCCTCACAAAAAAACAAAGGTTAACGGTATCGAGCCGTATCGTATCGCCTTTGGCCGGAATTTTTAAAGGGCCGTAATTATCTACATTCCACTTATAACGGTTATTAAAAGGAAACACGAACTCATCCCACATTTCTTTTTTCTCCGTGTTTTTTTCAATACCGCTAATATAGGTTTTGCTTTTTA
>JBBRHI010000704.1:0-1608 GCA_038222995.1 Bacteroidia bacterium
GATGGAATTTATAATGTAGAATACCATATTAAAAATTTAATGGACGGTTCGGTAAAAATAATACATGCGCAGGGTAAAACTTTTTTTGACGATACCAATGAAGCGTATAAAGTTACCGGTACAGCTCAGGATGTAACGAACGACCGTAACATAGAGTTAAATCTTACAAAACAAGTTCAGGAACGCACGGAAGATTTAGCCGCATTAAACGAAGAAATGCAGGCAACAAATGAGGAGTTGGCTACTACTAATGAAGAATTGGCTGCAACAAACGAAGAGCTTGAAGAAGCAAATGAAAAGCTGAACCGTTCAAATTCGGAATTAGAGCAGTTTGCTTATATTGCTTCACATGACCTGCAGGAGCCCATTAGGAAGATAAGCACGTTTATGGAAATGTTGGAAAATAGCTTAGGAGATATTAGTGAAAAGTCTAAAAGTTATATTGAAAAAATTAATACATCGTCCGAAAGAATGACAATTTTAATAAGAGATGTGTTATCCTATTCGCAGCTTTCCGCTTTAAATGACCAATATAACCGCGTTAATTTAAACCAAACCCTTGATGAAGTTATAACTGATTTTGAATTACTGATCAAACAAAAAAATGCGCGTATTAAACATTCAGGCCTGCCGGTTATTGAAGCTATTTCTTTACAAATGGACCAGTTATTCAGTAACCTTCTTTCTAACGCTTTAAAATACAGCAGAGCAGGGATACAACCTGAAATTATAATATCTGCCGAGCTTTTAACACAAGAAGAAGTGCGGGAATCTGTTACACTTGATAAAAATAAATCTTACTACAAGATTCGGTTTTCCGATAACGGCATTGGGATTAAAGGCGAACAGATAGAAAAGATCTTTCATATTTTTCAGCGCCTGCATGCAAAAACCGAATTTGAGGGCACAGGAATAGGGTTGTCGATCTGTAAAAAAATAGTTCAGAATCATCACGGGCATATTAGTGCTGCATCTGTTTTTGGAGAAGGCACTACATTTAATATTATTTTACCAAGGCATTTCCGAAAAAAAACGGGTTAATTTCCCTTATTTATATAGTATAGGCATTTTGATAATACCGGTCTAAAAATCATGAAAGAAACTATTAAAAAATTGAAATTTAAAGGCAACGCCGTTGTTCTTAATGCCCCTGCCACAATAGAAAAAGAGCTTGTGAAAATTGGATTTACAACTAACCTCGATAAGAGCGTTAAATGTACAAATACGTTGGTTTTCATTAATAATAATAGAGAGTATTTGAATTTTCTTATAAAAGAACTGAAGCACGTTGAAACGGACAGTGTGTTATGGTTTGCATATCCTAAAGGCACATCAAAAGTTAAAACGGATATTAACAGGGATACCATTCGGGTAACCGGCGAAGAGTTTGGTATTACTACAGTAACAGCTGTTTCTATTGACGATACGTGGAGTGCCCTACGTTTTAGGCCGATTGATAAAGTAGGTAAATGAAGGCGGAGAACCTTAAGAATTTTGTATTTTTGTAAATAATTTTATAACACAATATGCTTAAAAAAGGAGAACATATAGAAGGAATTCCTGCTAAGCTTCAGGTTCTGTTGGATCAAAACAAAGAAGAAAAAAAAT
>JBBRHI010000705.1:0-1606 GCA_038222995.1 Bacteroidia bacterium
AAAAACAAGCTTCGCCAGATTTTAACACTTTCTGACTTTGTAAAATTTGCCAAGCAAATACCTATTGAAGCGGAACATACCTTAACCTTAAATAATGCATTTGAATTTGTAAACGGTACTTTAAGGGAAGAAGCGATTGCACCAATACATACAAACACACCAACAACAACAAAAAACTAATAACTTACAACTAAAAAAGTGCTCTCATACTTTAAAGACATACAATTTGCGGAAAGACACTGGTTCTGGTTATTTTTAATCATACCGGTAATGATCGCATGGTATATCTACAAGTTAAAAACATACGAAGGTGAATTAAATTATTCATCCTTCCACTTGTTCTCCGGCATAAAATCGTCGTTACGCGCAAAATTCAGGCATATTCTTTTTGTACTAAGATTACTTTGCATCTCCCTTTTAATTTTAGCGGTTGCCCGTCCGCAATCGCGTAGCAGCTGGAAAGACACTAAAACAGAAGGCATTGATATTGTGGTGAGCTTGGATCTTTCCTTATCCATGCTTGCAAAAGATTTTAAACCGAACCGTTTAGAAGTTGCCAAGGATGTATTGGGAGACTTTATTGATGCAAGGCCCAATGATAAAATAGGCCTGGTTGTTTTTGGAGGAGAGGCGTTTACACAATGTCCCTTAACAACCGATCATAAAATTATTAAAAACATGTTTAAGGATATTAAAGCCGGCATGTTAGACCAAGGAACAGCTATAGGCCTAGGATTGGCGGATGCCGTAGCACGTGTTAAAGACAGTAAAGCAAAAAGTAAAGTGGTTATTTTAATATCTGACGGTGTAAATAATGTGGGTGAAATTGCTCCCTTAACTGCTGCTGAAATAGCGAAAACATTTGGCGTACGTGTGTATTGCATTGGTGTCGGCACAAAAGGTAAGGCATTACAACCTGTAGCCTTATACCCTAACGGTGAAATAGAATACGATTATGTAGATGTAGATATTGACGATGCAACCATGACTAAAATTGCTCAAATGACCGGCGGTAAATATTTCAGGGCTACCGATAAGCAAAGCTTAGAGAATACTTATAAGGAAATTGATAAACTGGAAAAAACAATTATCAGCGAAAAAAGCTTTACCAATAAAGCAGAACATTTTTTACCGTTGGCAATTGCCGCGCTAATTTGTTTGATGTTAGAATTTTTATTAAGACGCTTTGTATTCAGAGCCATACCGTAATGTATAAGTTTGAAAATCACATATTTTTTTACGCGTTTGCACTCATTCCTTTTTGTGCAGGCATTTATATATGGTACGTTTTAAAGGCAAAACGTAATTTAAAAAAACTGGGGGAAATGCCCTTGATCAAACAGTTGATGCCGGAGGTATCAAAAGCTAAAAAAACAAGCCGCTTTATTTTATTCTTATTGGGCTTATCATTTTTAATACTGGGGATCTGTAATTTACAAACAGGCTCTAAAATGCAGGATGTAAAGCGTGAAGGAGCCGACATTATGGTGTGCCTCGATGTATCGAACAGTATGTTAGCCCAGGACCTTTCACCTAACCGTTTAGAAAGGTCAAAAATTGCGATTGAAAATATGATCGATAAGCTGCAGGGCGACCGTTTAGGAAT
>JBBRHI010000706.1:0-1606 GCA_038222995.1 Bacteroidia bacterium
AATACTTTGTAGGAGTATTCCCTCGGAATGGTGCGGAGTATATTGACGCCTTCTATGGGGGTCAGCGTTTCCAGCGCTTCGGCCACGTCGCCCGGATGTTTATCCGATAAGATCTTCTGAATTTCTTTGTAGGCGCTGAGCTCAAGGAGCGCCTGCACTTCCGCTGTTAGTTTATTTTCCATCGCTAAAAGAGGATCTGCTTGTGCAAAGACGCGACAAAGATAGGTTCCTAAAAGTTAAAATTCCCGTATTGGTAAAATTTAAAATCGACCGGGCGCGTTAGTCTCGTATAGCAAGTTGACCATGAAATTATGCTCAAAGATTTCAAACATATAACATTGTGTTGTTAGTTAAATAGTCAAAATTAAAATCCAATTAAAATATGAAACTAAATTTTTTATGCCATTTTCATAGAAATATTGATATTTTATTTGTCAGCTTTATAAAAAAACGCTAATATTGTATTTCATACTTTCCCCATTATTATTACACAATTTTATTATATTATTAGAAGGACTTTTTATTTTTTCACTCTAAAATTGAGATTATCATGAGAGTACAGACAGAAGCTATTCATTTTTCCGCCGACGTGAAGTTACTACGTACAATCGAACTCAAACTACTCCGTTTAGAACGTTTTTTTGACCGTATCATCGACGCAAAGGTTTTGCTTAAAATGGAAAACAGCGGTCAGGTTAAAGACAAAATTGCCGAAATCAAATTATTTATCCCTAACGGCGTTATTTTTATTAAAGAAAGCAGCAAAACTTTTGAAGAAGCCTTCGACAAAGCTATGATTACCCTGAGGAGACAATTATTGAAATACAAGGAAAAATTAACAAAAAAAGACAGGAACAATAAATAATAGTTATCTCTTTATTAAACCGGATACTTATTATTTTCCTAAAACAAAAGGCCTTTCAATTTGGAAGGCCTTTTGTTTTTACCTGAGTCCCTGCTTTTGCTAAGCGCCGATAAGTATGAACCATAATAAAAGAGGACCTCCAATTAGGAAGCCCTCTTCAAACTATTACAAACAAAACCAACTAAAACCAGGGAATAATTTTTATGTTTTTCTATAAAATAAAAAGATCGGTTTATGGGTAAATAATATAGTGTATAACTAACGTTGGCGCCGTCTAAAATATCATATAAAAAAGGGTATTTAACAGATCATTAAGGTTTTTATTATTATTCGTTTAACTATTTAAGAATTGCTTTTTCGCGCTTTATTATAAGCATAGATAAAGTTCCTCTAATTTTATCAAGCAATATGCTCGCATGCTCAAAAAAAAACCGTTCCGATTTTCTCGGAACGGCATAACAACAAACTTATAATCCCATGAACATATTCTTAATTTGCGGCTGCAATGCTCTTTTTTAGTTTAATCACTTTATTATAAAGAAGTACGATTAAAATGAACAAAGATTATTTTTAAACTACGACTTAACAAATTATTAACTTCTTGGTTTCAGTAATTTAGCGCAACGATATAGCTTATTCTATATTTGTTGACATATGATTGTTTACACACGTTTAAGTTTATCGGATCGCATAGGGATCGAAAAACTGTTGTCACAAAAATTCAGCGACGCGCGTATTGCG
>JBBRHI010000707.1:0-1593 GCA_038222995.1 Bacteroidia bacterium
AAGCATATTATAAAGTATTTGTGGTTTTATTTTTACTGCAATTTTTAATCACGGCTATTTGTCGTTTTATTTTATCATCCATCACCATTCGTAAAATAAATAAAGGCATTATAGGCTTTAACACCGTTATTATAGGCAGTAACCAACGGGCTTTAAAATTATATGAAGAAATAAACGGCGCTAAAAAATCGACCGGGAATAAATTCGTAGGCTTTATTCACCTTGATGAAAAAAACGGCTTTTCGAAACAACTGAAGGATAAGGTTGCTCATTTAGGTGAATACAGCGACCTTAAACAGATTATTAAAACAAATAAGGTAGAAGAAATTATTATTGCTATTGAATCGTGGGAACACGAATACCTGGAAAAAATATTAAATGACCTCAATGATTTTGGCATTATTATCAAAATTATTCCGGATATGTATGATATTTTATCGGGGCAGGTAAAAATGAATTCCATTTCTGAAACTGCTTTAATTACTATTAATCAACAAGTAATGCCCGATTGGCAACAGGCCGTAAAACGGTTTATGGATGTTAGCGTTTCAGTATTTGTGTTGATTACATTCAGTTGGGTTTATATTATATTAATGATCCTGGTGAAAGCCGGCTCAAAAGGCCCCGTGTTTTTTAAACAGGAAAGAATCGGTAAGGACGGCGAAGCGTTTAATATTATTAAATTCAGGACTATGGATGTGGATGCTGAAAAAAGCGGGCCTTTATTATCGAGTAAAAATGACCCGCGCATTACTAAAATAGGACGTTTTTTAAGAAAGGTGCGCTTAGATGAGATCCCGCAGTTTTATAATGTGGTAAAAGGCGACATGAGCATTGTGGGCCCCAGGCCCGAACGTAAATTTTATATTGACCAGATTGTAGTGCATGCCCCTCACTTTGTACACTTGCACAAGGTAAGACCGGGCATTACAGGCTACGGACAGGTAAAATACGGCTATGCCGAAAACATTGAACAAATGGTATCACGCGTGAAGTTTGATTTGTTGTATATTGAAAACATGAGCCTGAGCATTGATTTTAAAATTTTAATTCATACGATATTAATTGTGATCCAGGGAAGAGGAAAGTAGAAGAAAAGACAAAGAGACTAAAGAGATAGAAAAGACGGAAGGACTAAAGAAATTGAGTTGCCGGTTTTAAATACAATCCTTAATTTTAACAGCATATTTAAATAAATTATAATGAAAATATTAATTACGGGCGGCGCAGGGTTTATCGGTTCACATGTGGTGAGGTTATTTGTAAATAAATACCCTGAGCATACCATTTATAATTTAGATAAATTGACTTATGCCGGGAACCTGGCTAATTTAAAAGACATTGAACATAAAGCGAATTACAAATTTGTAAAGGGCGATATTGTGGATGCCGGCTTTATTAATAAACTTTTCAGTGAGCATCAATTTAACGCGGTGATCCATTTAGCAGCCGAAAGCCATGTGGACCGAAGTATTACAAACCCTTTAGAGTTTGTGTACACTAACGTAATAGGCACAGTTAATTTACTGAATGCCGCTAAAGAATTATACAAAGCAGATCCTGCAAAGTTTATAAAATTTTATCATGTAAGTA
>JBBRHI010000708.1:0-1587 GCA_038222995.1 Bacteroidia bacterium
ACAAAAAATAAATATTTCAGATTATAGTTATAGTTTTTAAACGATGTACATTTGTAACGTTTTGTGTTCATGTTTTCAGAAGGGGTGAGATGAGGGTCTCACCCCTTCGTATTTTCAAACTGCCTGGATCACAAAAATCAATTTAAAAGCAACCTGCAAAAGAAAAGGTTAGTGTAGGGGATGTTGAGCAACATGAAAAGATAAAGGAGCGTGCGTAAATATCTTTTTTATAAAATCTGTAAACACATCCAGATCATACGGCTTGGTGAGAAATTTAGCTGCGCCGTTATTCCTGGTTTCTTCAATGTCGTTCGGGTTGTCAGAAGTGGAACAAATCACAATTTCCGTTTCTGCAAGGCGGTCTATCTTTTTTAATTCCACCAGGCATTCCTTACCGTCCATAAAAGGCATGTTTATATCCAGGAATATATATTCCGGAGTAAAGCTGTCGTCTGTTCTTAATCTTTGAAGAGCATCTACGCCCGTTTCCGCTACTGTTAGTTCAACAGGAACATCTATATGTTTTAGGCAAACCTTAAAAAGAGTGCGGTCGCTGGGATTGTCATCAATTAATAAACACTTTATAGGCTTGCTCATATGTATCGGAGGTTACATAATATGTGCGGTTTCTACTTAGTTACACAAAGATACATAGTTAAAGTTATAAAGCAAATAAAAAAGCCCCTCTTTATATTTTGGGGCATTATATTAAAAACTGAATTAAAATAATGTAACGGGAGGGTTATGTGGCGTTTTCTTTAATATGAAAAGGCAAATTGAGGTGGATAAATATTTTCTTTACAAAATATGTAAACGCATCCAGATCAAACGGCTTTGTAAAAAAATGATGAGCACCGGAATTCATGCATTCTTCAACATCACGGGGGTTAGCAGAATTGGAACACATAATGATTTCCGTTTTTGCAAGGCGGTCTATCTTTTTTAATTCTATCAGGCATTCTTTGCCGCTCATAATGGGCAAATTTATATCTAGGAAGATAAAGTCAGGAGTGTAGAGATCAGCAGCATTTATTTTTTCAAGTGCCTCCAAACCTGTTGTTGTTTTAGTCAGTTCTACAGCAAAGCCGACCCTGTGAATGCATATGTCAAAAAGTTGACTGTCGCTTGTGTTATCATCTACAAGCAAACATTCAATAGATTCATTCATATTTAAAGGATTTAATATAATTCAAGTAAAAAATCCATGCCACAGAGTTTTTTAAATTAAAAGTCAGCGTAGAAGAAACTATTGGAACTATCATTTTTTTAACCGTCGGTCAGAGTTTTGGCTGGCGGTTTTTTTGTATATATTATATCCATATCATTTATATTGCCGTCCTATTTATGGGACGTTTGCAAAAGAAAGAACAGGCAAGGCTTTAGCCGAAGGAAATTTTGGCTAAAGCCTTGCTTGTTTGATATTATTTTATCCGTCCCATAAATGGGTCGGCAATGAAGGGGATTAATTTTTCATGATGTTTTATGCTATCTTAAACAATTTCCTTGTAAATTCGTCCAAGCATACTTTATGGCTAAGAGATTTATGAAGGCATTTATAGTTATTGGGGCTTTATTTTGTGGTTTGTT
>JBBRHI010000709.1:0-1587 GCA_038222995.1 Bacteroidia bacterium
ACACAAGAGGGAATGCCGAGCCGAAAAAGGTTGCACTCCGGTAGAGCTAAAAGAAATACAGAAAATAGTTCAGAAATTAACACAGAATTAATTTCACTTTCCAACAAGTTAAATGACATTTGTGAAACGGCCAAAGCTCTAAAAATACCCTTAACGGTTGAGTATTTGCGAAATGAGTTAAAAAATGACCCAACCAAGAAAAGAAGTATAAATGTATTTGAGGCATTTGATGTTTTTTTAAAGGAGAGGAAAACTATAAACGCTAGCAATACCTATAAGAAGTTTGTAACTACTTTAAACCATTTAAGAGGTTTTTGCGGTAGGAGGGAGAACTTAGAGTTTATGGATATAAACAGAACTTTTTTTGAGCGATTTAAAATTTATTTAATCACCGATTTGAGCCATACTCATAATACAGTAGTGAAGAATACTAAATGCTTAAAAACATTCACAAACTGGGCAAATGATAGAGGATATAATCCCAACCCCGATTATATAAAGTTTAAGATCGAGGGAGAAAAAGAACCTGCCATTATATACCTCACTTGGAAAGAATTAATGCACTTATATAATCTTAAAGTTAGTAGTGAACCTCTGAGGCAAGTAAGAGATGTGTTTTGTTTTGGTTGCTTTACCGGTCAAAGGTATAGCGATATAGCCAATTTAAAGCCTGAACATATTGTAAATAATATTTGGATTCACGCTCCTATTAAATCGCATAGTACTAATTCCCTATATATACCTTTAAATAATTATGCTAAATCTATTTTAAATAAATATAAAAAACTACCCACAGGAAAAGCCTTACCTATTATTTCTATTCAAAAAATGAATGAGTTTTTAAAAAATTTGGGTGAAGAAGCCGAATTTTTCAGTAACGTAACGATTTACCGTTTTAAAGGAGGTGAGCGCATTGAAAAAACGGTACAAAAATTTGAAGTTTTAACTTCTCACATTATGAGAAAAACATTTGTAACGAATGCTCTTTCTTTAGGTATGCAAACAGCCACTATTAAAGAGTTTACCGGGCATAAATCGGAAAAGGATTTTAACAGGTATTTGGCTGTAATAACAGAAGATAAAATTAAAGCAATGGATATGTTTAATGATGTGCGGAAAACCAAGGTTCCAACTAAAAAGAAAGCACGTTAAAAAGATAACATCATGTCAATTGGGGAGTTATTTGTAATGTTCGAAGAGCTATGTATTCCTGTAGATTAATTTTTTTTAAAAAAGGCTAGACCTATTATAAGCGTATTTTTACAGGACAAATTTTCATATAATCAGTTTTAGTCTTATTTATCCGTAACAGGTTTACAATGTAACATCTGTACTTTGTTACATTATAAGCTTTTATAAATAGGTTGAAAAATCAACTATTATTAATAAGATATATATTTTCTTAGCTTATCGAATAACAAAAAACAGCTCTGAATAACCTTTTTTATTCTCCATTTTCGTGTCTTTAAAATTAATGTTATTAACAATACGTAAAAAATAGCCCGTTACTTTTCAGTAATTGAAAAAAAAGATTGAAAGGCGTCCATATGAAGTATTGTGCTGTTTCGTGTTGTCATTTTAACCAAG
>JBBRHI010000710.1:0-1577 GCA_038222995.1 Bacteroidia bacterium
TTGCAAGATGATCGCTTCCGTTTTTCATAAGGGTAAAAATCACAACATCGATTTATATCAGCCGATAGATATTTCTATCCCTTTAAGCAGTGATGAACATTGCGTAAGTGCATGGTATGTAAAGCCCATGCAACTGGTAGCTGTTCAAAACGGCCACTGGATAGGAGATGTAAGCAAAGGCGGCACAGTAAATTTCAGAGACATTACATTTAATCCTCACGGTAACGGAACTCATACCGAATGTGTGGGCCATATCAGCAAAGAATTTATTACCATAAACCAATGTTTAAAGCAGTTTATGTTTTTAGCGGAAGTTGTTACTGTTTTACCAAAACACTTAAGCAACGGCGATTTTGTGATCACGAAACAACATATTGTGGATGCCCTTGAAAACAGGAGGCCTGAAGCCATCGTTATCAGAACACTTTCGAACGGGTTAAATAAATTAACCATGCACTACTCAAACACAAATCCACCTTATATTTTAAAAGAAACCATACTTTTTTTAAACGAGATCGGGGTAGATCATTTATTGATTGATATGCCGAGCATAGACAAAGAAGTGGATGAAGGAAAACTGGAGGCACATCATGCTTTTTGGAATTACCCCGAAGCTCCGAAATTTCATAAAACAATTACCGAATTTATTTATGTAAACAACGAAATTACAGACGGCACTTATATTTTAAATTTACAAATTGCAAGCTTCGAAAATGATGCAAGCCCAAGTAAACCTGTACTCTATAAGATCTTTTAAAAAAGAGACCGAAGGAATTAGTTAACTGAAGAGACTAAAGAGATTTTAGATATAGATTGAGAAATACATTAGAAAATAAGAGAAATTGAACCACACAAAAATGAAATTATACCTTCCGTATACCGATAGTTTAACAGAATACAAGCGCTTTTTAACGCACGAAGTAAAGTGCGGTGAATTAGGAATAGGAGGTGCTAATCCTATTCGCTTACAAAGTATGACAACCACTGATACCATGGATACTAAAGCAACCGTTGCTCAAAGTATCCGCATGATAGAAGCCGGTTGTGAGCTGGTAAGAATAACCGCACCGAGTATTAACGAAGCAAAAAATTTAGAGTTTATTAAAAAAGAATTAGTGGCTGCGGGTTTTAATACGCCTTTAGTAGCCGATATTCATTTTACGCCTAACGCCGCGGAATATGCTGCACGCATTATTGAAAAAGTACGTGTAAACCCGGGTAATTATGCGGACAAGAAAAAATTTGAAGAGATAGATTATACGGATGCTGCTTATGAGCAAGAGTTGGAAAGGATCAGACAGCGCTTTACACCTCTTGTAACTATTTGTAAAGAGTATGGTACGGCCATGCGTATCGGCACTAATCATGGTTCGCTGAGCGACAGGATATTAAGCCGCTACGGCGATACGCCTTTAGGGATGGTAGAATCGGCTTTCGAATTTTTACGTATTTGCGAAGATTTGAATTACCGAAATATTGTTATTTCTATGAAGGCCAGTAACACACAGGTAATGGTGCAGGCATACCGGTTATTGGTACAAAAAATGATAGAAACCGGCCGCAGTTACCCTTTGCAT
>JBBRHI010000711.1:0-1568 GCA_038222995.1 Bacteroidia bacterium
CGCATGTAACACATTGGGCTTAAATTGCCTTATTACTTTTTTTAATAAGCTGACGTATTTTAAATAAGATAGTTTTCCGGACGCGGAGGCAACCCCTAATCGTTCTTCCGGTTCATATAATACCGTTATATTTTCTTTTGCTTCATGCCATGCATAAGATGATTTATTAAAACTAAACAGGCCCACCTTAATTCCCGCCGAAGCCAAACCTAAAGCCCACTTTTCGGTATGTTCCGAATAGGTATCAGATAATAATAAGACTTTTACGTTTGACAGCATTTTATAAAAATAACAGGTTTGCCTATATGCCCTGTTTTAAAAGAAAAAGGTTATAAACACCGGAATTTTAAAATAGTTAGGGTCTTACGCTAAAAAGGCTAATTTTGTACCGATTAAACGTGAATTTACCGAAAAAAATAGCCTATATCACGGTTTCTGACCCAAGAGATAAGCACGCCTGGAGCGGAACAAACTACTATATCCGCAAAGCACTGGAAAAGCGTTATGGAAATGTGGATATGCTTGGCCCTGATGAACCGAAATTGGTTACTTTTCTTTGTAAAGCAGTACATGGTATTTCGTTATATGTATTCAAGAAACGATTTGATTACCGAAACTCTACTGTTTATGCTAAAGCCTGCGGCAGACTTTTCGGCAAAAAATTAAAACGTAAACACTATGATCTTATTGTTTCTCCTGCGGGCATAGCTTACATTGCCTATCTTAAAACGGATGTACCGATTGTATTTGTAGGCGATCGTATCATTGCCAATTCTTTAAATTACCATACCATTATCAGTAATTTATGGAAATGGTCTGAAAAACAAAGTCTTAAAACAGAATCTATCGCCTTACATAAAACAAGTCTTAATATTTTATCGTCGCATTGGGCGGCCGATTATGCTATTGATTATTATAAGCTCTCTAAAAAAACCACTGTTGTTTTACCGTTTGGCGCTAATATGGACGATACGCCAAGCAGTGAATATGTATTTAAACACAGAACAAAAACAGACGTGTGTAAATTATTATTGATCGGTACATACTGGAAAAATAAAGGTGCTGACATAGCTATTAATACCCTGCACGCATTATTGAAAAAAGATATTCGGGCGCATTTAACGATCGTAGGCTGTGAACCCGAAAAACCCATTAACGATCCTCACATTACCATTATTCCTTTCCTTAATAAAAATAGCAAAGACGGTTTAAAAGAATTAGAAAAACTATTTTTAAGCAGTTCTTTTTTTATTTTACCGACGCGCTTCGACTGCACTCCTATTGTATTTTGTGAGGCAAGCATGTATGGCCTACCTGTTTTATCGGCCGATACAGGGGGTGTGGCGGGCCATGTGAAACAAGGGGTAAACGGGTTTTTAATAGATTACAATGATAAAGGTGAAAGTTATGCTGCTGCTATTGAAGAAATTTGGAAAGATGAAGAGTGTTACCTGAAATTGCAAAGAACTGCCCGCCAATTATTTGATAAAGAATTAAATTGGGACAGTTGGGTAAAACATCTTGAAACTGAATTAATACGTATTTAGTAAATGGGAAAAATTAATATA
>JBBRHI010000712.1:0-1565 GCA_038222995.1 Bacteroidia bacterium
GGCCATTACCACCCAACTGCACCCGTTTTGGGCCTGTTGCCTTATCGGAGTAACGGTGTAAGGTGGATTTCAAATTAGGCCAGGTGTACCAGTTAGGCACTAACTCGTTCAGTGTTACAACTATCTTATTATTCCATTCAAAAGGCATACGGTTCTTAGTTGATACGTGCTAAAAGGGCGTTTTTCTTTTCAGTAAGTTCAACTACTACCTCTAAAACAGCTATTTCAACCAACTGGTTATCGCTGCGACCATTTAGCCAATTAGACACTGTGATACGGTTTACCCCTGCTTTTTTAGCTATTACGTTAGCGTAGCCATGCGGAATTTTAGCTTTTAATTCGTCTCTTGTCATGTTTTTATTACTTTTGATAATATGAATATAAATTAATACAGTAAAATTATATCATATATAACAATAAAACAAACATTAATAACAATATATTTTTTAACTCTAACTTTCGGTGGATAAGATTTCAAATACAATAAAAGCAATAAGGGCAGATAGCAGATTGTCACAAATGCAGTTTGCGAAAAAAATAGGAATGAAGCAAAGTGCTTACTCTATGCTTGAGTCGGGAACCAACAAGCCAACTTTAGACGTAATAAGAAAAATAATTACAGAATTCAAGGTATCTCCCGCAGTATTTTTTAGCGACGAAATTGAAATAATCAAGGACAATATACATATTGTTAATAATGATTATTCAAGCATCGAAAACGATATTAAACCTCCACAAAACCAGCGAGATTATATAAAACTGTTGATTAACCAAAGCAAGGAAAAACACTTGAATACTGTCGCTAATTATTATAATGACGATCCGATAGGCAGACAAACTAAACGCCTTTTAGAATTAAAGGAAAAGTACACCAGGCGGTTCAACCGCGAGGCTGCAATAGAAGATGAAGCGCTATTTTATTTTTCTAACTTGATAGACCACCTCGGAGATACTATCGAAATGGTTATGGATGTATATTTAAAAAATATCAACAGCAGACCCGACCCGTTTGAAACGTCGCAGTATTTCGATTTACAAAATGATACGGCGAACATCCCCGAATCGATTGAATATACTACGTACAAGGAAAGCGTTGTAAAATGGCTACAAAGTATAAGGGAATACGAGCCGGTTTTAAATGAATTTTATAACCAATGCGATAACTTTTTAAAAAGCATTTCTAATTCAAATACGTAAATTTCCTTTAGAGTTTTTTTTTTAGTGCAACCCCAAATGCAACCCCAAATGTAACCCCAAACTTTAGCATAGGTAATTTATAGCTTAAATTGGTACTTGCGCCGGAAGTAACAATGGTAGGGGTTAATTTCAACTATTTATCGGCCATACGCACCAATAAACCGCCTTATAACACATAACAGGGCGGTTTATTCATTTTACAACAAATGGTACATAATGGTACAAAACCGCTAATTACGCGCTTAAATTATGGTACATCAATAATACCAAATGGTAGATAATGGACATTTTGATTTGAAAGTTGTTTATTAGGTAAAAACATCAAAAACCCACTCCACAGTATTGTAAGCCCCTTTTTTCGTACAAAT
>JBBRHI010000713.1:0-1565 GCA_038222995.1 Bacteroidia bacterium
TTTATAAGATCTTAAATAATACATTAAACGGCTCTGGCAGGCAAAGGCATTTAAAGAATCACCCAGCTTTAAGGCTTTTTTATAAGCACCTAATAAAATGTAGGGTTCCGAGTTTTTATCTACCACTGCGGAAAGGTCCACTTCAATTTGTGCAATCCGTGTGGAGCGAAGGATCACATCCAACGAATCGATCATTTTTTTTGACTGCAACAACTCCTTCACTTTTGATTTAGGCAATTGTCTTAAATAATTAAATTTTGTTTTATTTATTTCGGTATAAAAATCGTCCCAATTTTCTTTTGCTTCAATTTTTGTGTTTAGTTCTGTTTTACATACCGACGTAATAATATCTTTGAGCATAGCGGCTCTTGCTTCCTGAAGCTTTACATTAGTTTGTTCATTACCTTCTATAGAACTGAACGTATTTATTTTTAAAGACTTTACGAACGGTTTATAAACGTCTAACCGCTTTATTAACTCGTTTTTTTGAGTAGTATTGATCGTTGATTTTCCTCTTTCAAAAGGGATATTAAACGTGAGTATTCCGTTAAAGGTATCTTTTTTAATTTCAAGCTCAGGATTATCTAACCACTTTGGAACAAGGTTTAGCGCGTCCAGGTTTTCGCTTGGTATTGTATTGATATAGGTATATTGGCATGAGTGCCCGTTTTTAATAACTCCGTAATCCAATCCGTATTTAAGTCCTTTCAATTCTTTTGGAACCACACCGAGAACGGCAAAAAAATTATTCCCCGGGGCACGGTTGCTCTTTATCATGTCTTTAAACAGAACGGGTTTAGTCATAAAACCGTCATAGATAGGTGATCCATGCAATAAATTATTTTTTTCACATACAAACTGTTCCCTTAAAACATAATCCAGGTACATACCGTCTGCGGCATTATTGAAAAAACTTTTCAGCTTATCAAGCTTACGGCAAATTAAATAAATGGTATCGCCCCCTTGCGTCAAAGTAATTTCATTGACTAAAGCAGGCCATGCGCTTGAATTAAAACAGTTACATGCGGCAGGCACACTCTCTTTTACATCATATGCGTTATCAGGACTGTCCAGCCCTACTCTAGGTGTAAAAGGTTTGGCACCGAATACCTGTGCGCAATACAATTGGCTGCTGTCTTTACCAAAAAAATAACCAAGCCCCGCCACATCATACCCCGGCGTGATCATATTTTTATAATGCCCGGGAGAATTTTTCCAACCTAAAAACAACGCATTTGCTATCTCTTTTTCAGTTGATGCCGTAATAAGCTCTTTAGAATACTTAACACGCATGGGTTTGTTAATAAACAACATCATACAGTTTTCACCTATCTGATCATGCGTGCCGTTATAATAAAACACTCTTTTTTGTACGGTTTCCTTACCTTTTATTTTTTGATCATGCGTTACCCGGCCTGTACTGTCCATATAGTGTGCCTGATCGTATGAGGCAGCATCCAGCACCACATCATTCGGAATTAAAGGCGTTAGTTTTTGTTGAGTTCTTAAGCCGTTCAATAATTTATAATATTCTGTTTGAATAATATTCCAGTTTAGAGTACCCG
>JBBRHI010000714.1:0-1539 GCA_038222995.1 Bacteroidia bacterium
TTTTCTAAGCTTTATCCGATTAACTATGACCATATCACTTTCTAAGCATTCATATATATATGCGACTAGATTTATATTAAGTTTATTTTTTAGTTCCTGTAAAAAGAAGACAAATCAGCCTGGGCAGTTTTCCTTTGCCAATTTCAAAAAAGAGCAAAGTTTGACTGGTCGCGCTGCTCATTTGGAAAATCTTCGCCTCGGCACGGATTTAACGGTTATACCTGAAAAAAATCTACTTCTTATAATAGATCTGAACGGTGACTCTTCTTACGTTAATGCTTATGATTTAAAGACGTTTAAATTCATTAAAAGCTTTATCAAAAAAGGTGTTGGCCCAAATGAACAATTGGATTGTAACAAACTTCAATACAACAATTCCGCAGAGTACCTCTACGCCGTTGACAGAAGTAAGGGGAAAATATTTAAGTACGCCATTGACGATATTATAGACCCGGCAAAAATTGTTTTTCCAAAGTCGGATCTGACGCTTGATAATAATGGTTTATCTAAACCGCTATTACTTTCCTCGGGTAACTTCGTGGATTTTAGCATACCGGTGCCTAAACAGCCTATATCCGTTTTTAGTTTTTACAGTGCTGATGGTGCTCCTCTATTCAAGCGCGGTCGTTTCCCGCTCAGTGGAAACGAGTATAATCCTGCTGAAATCCGAACCGCCTTTGAGGGTCAATTCTTT
The DNA here is from genome assembly GCA_038222995.1 of Bacteroidia bacterium. Lineage (GTDB taxonomy): Bacteria > Bacteroidota > Bacteroidia > B-17B0 > Aurantibacillaceae > UBA4416. The sequence goes on from JBBRHI010000714.1 coordinate 695, forward strand.
AGTTCAAAAGATGGCAAACACATTGTGCTTTCCTGTTTCAATACTGATTATATAGATATTTACGATTCTGTGGGCAATCTGCAACACAGAGCTCACGGGCCGGAGCTTTTTGAACCCGCTGTGAGGACATTGCCAAAATTTGGCGGAAAAATGATTGTTAATGATGAAGGATCCAGTTTTGCGTATGCATCACCCAAAATGGATGGTGATTCGGTTTTGGTATTATATCAGGGAAAAGGAGCTCCTGCGGGCTCCTATCATGAAAACAAACTTCTATTGTTTGATCAACAACTTCAGCCAGAAGTACTCTACAATTTAACACAACCGATATTTCTTTTTGACATTGATTGGAAAACAAAAACCTTGTACGCATTAACACACAAGGTTAAAGGAAGTAACCTTATTGTTATTAAGCTGCCATGAAAAGATTCTTGAGAATAGCAATATTCCTGGCAATAGTTACATTGGTCTGCTCATGTCAGAACCGGCATGTGCCGCAAAACCAGGAAAAAGTCTCTCGGGAGACGTATCAAAAAATTTTAAGAATCTGCCCGACTGCGGTGCGCAAAGTCTTGTTGGTGTATTATTTCGATGGGGACTGCGCCATTTGCTTAGGCAAAGCTAGTTACATTGAAAAATACGCGAATACCCGAGGGCTGACACCTGTATTTATTGCCAAGACATTGAACCCTGCTGAATTCCAATATAACCTAAAAAAATTGAACGTTCTGGCGTGTGTTCATATCGAAGAAAATCATGAATTTGAAAATAAGATTTTTTTTATGAAAGTCATGAAAATCGACGTTGGTAGAAACGTCCGAAATTATGATGACGAAATTCAAAAT
>JBBRHI010000715.1:0-1535 GCA_038222995.1 Bacteroidia bacterium
GTTCTTTTGTTAAAGCCGACGTATCAGTACTGATCGAATCTAATAATAAATTTAAGGTGATCTCGGGAGCGTTAGCGTAATCGCATAACTCAACCACACACTCCGCAAAATTAAATCCGTAAAGTTCTTTTCTCCCTGATATTTTTTTTATCTGTAAGCTGTCGCCGTTTGCAATAAATCCGGCTTCTGATTTTTCATCCAGCCAAAAATAATTATTCTTTACAACCATCATTAAATCGCCGCCGCATAAATCATCGTCCATATACCTTATTCTGCCTCGTACTGCTTGGTTAAATAAATTAGCCCTTTTATTACTTCGTGTCACAATTAATACATCATTAAAACCGTATTTACTGTAAGCATTATTCAGAGCATCTTCCAACTCGTCGCCACTTAATCTTACTACGTCAGGGTAGGTGTGTAGTTTTGGGAAATCGATACTTTCGTTTGCAATGCAATCTCTTAAATGAGTAGCGTTCTTTAAAATACCGCTCGCATCCTGTTGCCTTGCCACTTGTTTTAACTCAATGTATTTTATACTTAAATGATAGGCTGCTTTTAAAAAATCAACATTTAGTGCAGGGCTTTCATTACTGCCTACAGGCGGCAACTGCGCTGTATCTCCAACCAATATAAGTTTGCAGTTATCACCCTGAAAAACGTACTCAAACAGGCTTTCCAGCAAGCTGCCGTAAACCGATTCCGAATTCGGATTATCCAAGCCGATCATCGAAGCTTCATCTACAATAAAAATAGTGTTGCGATGTAAATTTTCACCCAATGTAAACGTCACCCCCCCATCGTGCGTGGGCATCTTACGGAATATTTTTTTGTGTATGGTTTGCGCCGGTTTTTGCGAATAGCTCGACAATACTTTAGCCGCTCTTCCTGTAGGCGCCAATAGAACGCTTCGCCATTTAAAAGACGGTAATGTTTTTGATAAAGCCGCCACCATGTTGGTTTTCCCGGTTCCTGCATAACCCTTTATCACCATTATCTCTCTTTGATTTTGGTTCGAAATAAATTCAGAAAGTAAAGAAATGAGTTGCGATTGATCGGCCGTAGGGGTAAAGCTTAACCAGCTTAAAAAGATAGAAGTAAAAGAGGTATGACCCGGTGAGTTTTGCAAAATAAATGGTTTAATTAAAAATCAAAATTAGGGCACTGTGCTAAATACTAAAACTAAAAACGTACCTTTCAATACTTATAACTAACGTTTATCTACCCAATCGCCGTGCTCTTTTATTAAATCTATCAGCTCATTCACGGCATTATCACTCGGCACATTTTTCTTAACCACTTCTTTGCCTTTATATAAAGAAATTTTGCCGACACCAACGCCAACGTAACCGTAATCGGCATCTGCCATTTCGCCCGGCCCGTTTACAATACAGCCCATAATGCCAATTTTTATTCCTTTTAAATGATCGGTACGCTCTCTTATTTTTTGAGTGGTTTCCTGCAAATCAAATAAGGTTCTTCCACAGCTCGGACATGATATGTATTCTGTTTTGCTGATACGTGTTCTGGTAGCT
>JBBRHI010000716.1:0-1533 GCA_038222995.1 Bacteroidia bacterium
AGGCTTTTAACCAATGGAGTTACTTCCTCATTGTCATTTTTTGGATTTACAATTAAATTAAGATAGCTTTCAATAAGCTGAGAAAGACTTGTGTTTTTTGCTTTTGCATAAACCTTTGCCTGTTCAATAACAGATTCATCAAGTTTTAAAGTTAGTTTTGTATCCATTGCAAATATTATACGTATAAAATTAATCATAATATACGTATATTCAAAATGAATTATGAATTAGAAAAAGCTTATTGCGACTAAGTTTTACTAAACAAGCTATCTACAAACTCTGTTCTGTTAAACACCTGGAGGTCATCTTGTTTTTCGCCGACACCGATGTATTTTACGGGAATTTTAAATTGGTCTGAAATACCAATCACTACGCCGCCTTTAGCAGTACCGTCCAGTTTAGTTAAGGCTAATGCGGTTACCTCTGTAGCTGCCGTAAACTGCTTACATTGCTCAATAGCGTTTTGCCCGGTGCTTGCGTCTAAAACCAATAAAACATCGTGAGGAGCGTCAGGGATCACTTTCTTCATCACATTTTTGATCTTAGTAAGCTCGTTCATTAAATTAATTTTATTATGTAAACGCCCGGCTGTATCAATAATAACTATATCGGCGCCTTTTGCTTTAGCACTGCTTAAGGTATCAAAAGCTACACTAGCCGGATCTGCATTCATGCCCTGCGAAACAATATCAACCCCTACGCGCTGACTCCAAATAGTTAACTGTTCAACTGCTGCTGCCCTGAATGTATCAGCCGCACCAAGCACCACATGGTGGCCCGCTTTTTTAAATTGATGCGATAGTTTACCTATAGTGGTTGTTTTACCAACGCCATTCACACCAACTACCATAATAACGTAAGGCGTTTTTTCTCCGTTTGAACCGGTTAGTTTCGGAATATCAAATGAAACAGTATCGGCTGAATTATTTTCCATTAATAAAGCAGCTACTTCTTCTTTCAGTACGGTATTTAATTCGGCTGTGCTAACGTATTTATCTTTTGCTACACGTGCTTCAATGCGTTTAATAATTTTAAGCGTTGTGTTAACGCCCACATCACCGCTAATTAAAATTTCTTCCAGGTTGTCTAATACATCAGCATCTACGGTGGATTTACCGGCAACAGCTTTAGCAAGTTTCCCGAAAAAGCTTTCCTTGGTTTTAGATAAACCGGTATCAAGACTTTCTTTTTCTTCCTTGCCGAATAATTTATTGAAAAATCCCATAATGTGTTTTGTAATAGTGGCTACAAATGTAATAAAATAGTGTTGCGGATAAAAGAATAGAACACAGATGACTCGGATTACGCAAATTTTCACCGTTGATCTGCACAATCCGTGTTATCTGTGTTCCGGTAATGTATTAAAACGAAAAAGCTCCTTCATTACTGAAGAAGCTTTTTTGCTTTAGAACAATTGGAACGCGGATAACACTCTTGAACAGATTAGCACGAATTTTATATCTAAGTTCGATTAACCACATAGGAACATAGAAAAAGTAATGTAAGAGAAAACTATAGAAAACTTCGTTTTAC
>JBBRHI010000717.1:0-1533 GCA_038222995.1 Bacteroidia bacterium
TGGACAGTCACGATTTTATTTATGTGCATTTAAGGAACCTTCGTAAAAAGTTAGCTGAAAAAGGATGTAAAGATTATGTGCAAACTATTTACGGTATCGGGTATAATTTCAAAATAAATTGATGAAACTGGTTAGTAAAACAATCCTTTATTATTTATTAATAAGTATTCCTTTATTACTGGTAGCAGGTATATATTCTTATGTTCTAATTCAGGGCGAGTTAAGAGACGGTATCGAAGAGATTTTAATGACGGAAACACTGAGTGCTAAAAAGCTTATTAATTCTTTTAAAGAGCCTAAGGATGTTTATCTTAATTATGACAGCTTATCTTACATTAAAGTAACCGAATTACATAAGACGGAAAGTCTCTTTTATGATACCGCAATTTATAACACTTATGAAAAAGAATTAACGGGTTACAGAGTACTCAATACCTATTATACGAAAGGTAACAGCACTTATCTTATACATATTTCAAAAACAACTTTGGAAGAAGATGAACTAATGGAAGGCTTATTTTCTTCGTTTGGTTTGATCATTGGGTTTTTAGTGTTCGCTTTTTTTATTGTGAACTGGCTTCTTTCAAAAACGCTTTGGAAGCCTTTTTATAAAACGTTAAATGAACTTAACCTCTATGATATAAACCGGCATGGCACATATCATTTTAATAAAACATCCACTACCGAATTTAATAGTTTAAATGCCGCTTTAAATGAAATGACAGGTAAGATCCATTCAGATTTTATTCGTCAAAAAGAATTTACCGAAAACGCGTCGCATGAAATGCAAACGCCTTTAGCGGTTATAAAAGCCAATATAGCTCTGTTATTTCAATCGCCTAACATTAAAGAAGAGGAGATGCAGCATCTGCAAAGTATTGAAAATACGGTTAAAAAGCTGACAGCACTTAATAAAGCGTTGATTTTACTTTCTAAAATTGAGAATAATCAATTCAGTAAAAACAGTGAGATCAATTTAAAAGAGAAGGTAGAAGCTGCCGTTTCTAACTTTAATGAAATGATCCTGATAAAAAATATTATGGTGGTAACGGAATTAAATAATGATTTGCCTGTGTTCATCCATCCGGCCTTGGCCGATATATTGCTGACGAATCTTTTACAAAATGCGATCAGGCATAATTATAATGACGGTCTTATTAAAATTTATATAAGCGGTAATTCCCTTACTATCTCCAATACCGGAAAAACTTTATCTATCCCGCAAGAAGAGCTGTTTACACGATTTAAAAAAGACGATGCTTCCAAAGATTCTTTGGGATTAGGTTTATCAATTGTAAAAAGTATAACAACCCTTTATAACATTGATATAAATTACACTTACATATCGGCTATGCACACTTTTACTTTAAAATTTTAATTATGCCTGTTTGGATTATTTACGCTTTAGCATCCATGTTTTTTGCAGGGTTAACTTCTGTGATTGCAAAATTCGGTTTAAAAAATGTTCCCTCAGATCTGGGGCTTGCCATTAGAACCTCGGTTGTATTTATATTCATCTGGATAAATGCCATT
>JBBRHI010000718.1:0-1532 GCA_038222995.1 Bacteroidia bacterium
GCTCTGTTTAGTGTTAAGCGCTTTCACCTCTTTACGTTCGCTTAATAAATACGTTTCGTTATCCTTAATATTGGTGATGATCTGCCGGATCTTATTCATGTAAATATTACTCTCATGAAACTGATGTAAGGTCATTGTATCTTCTGCATCAACATTTAAGTTATTTTTCAGGAGCTTTAGCTGAATATTGATAACGCCCTTTAGCGTATCAAGATAGTGTTGCTGAACGTCGTTATCGTGCGTAAGGTAATCTAAGTCTACAAAAATTTTAGGTATCCCTTTAAGCTCGGCCAGGTAATTTTCCAAAAATACGGGTTCGCGTGTCAGTAAAAATCCGCGTTGTCCCGTTTCGGCATTTAAGAGGTTTTGTTCCAACTTGTTAGTTTGAATAATGACCTGGTAAGAGTTATCTACGCGTGCATTATATTTTTCTAAGGCATTTAATTTGCTTAAATAGAAAAATGATACTCCCAAAAGCACAAACAAAGCCAAACAGATACAAAAATAGATTAATAAGCGCTTTTTTTTCATATTTTTACAATGGTACCAAGGAATAAAGTTAAAACAAAAACAGATATATGAGTAATATTTTAGTAATTGATGACGATACGGATATTTGCATGTTATTGAACAGGTATCTTTCTAAAAATGGATTTAATGTTACTACGGCCTATACCGGAAAAGCAGCGTTAGAAAGTATTGTAAATCAGGTTCCTGATATCGTTTTATGTGACTTTAGGCTAGATGATATGAACGGCAGTGATTTGTTGGAAAAAATTAAACAAATTAATGCGTCTATCCCCGTCATTATAATGACCGGGTACAGTGATGTAAGAACCGCCGTTAACATTATGAAATCGGGTGCGTTTGATTACGTAACAAAACCCTTATTACCGGAAGAAATTTTACATACTTTGAAAAGAGCTTTATCTGAAAGTAAATCAGAAGCCTCTACCGGTGAAACGCCTGTTAAAGAAAACGCCTCAGAAGTTAATGAAACTAAAAAACCGAAAAAGCACAAAAGTAAATATGTATTCGGCAAAAGCCCTATTTTTAAAATTATTCTGGAACAGATACAATTAGTAGCCCCTACCAATTTTAGCATTATTATTTACGGAGAAAGCGGAAGCGGTAAAGAATCGGTTGCAAATGAAATTCATAATAACAGTGCGCGCGCTCACAAACCTTTTATAGCCATCGATTGCGGAGCTTTATCAAAAGAGTTGGCAAGCAGTGAATTATTCGGCCATGAAAAAGGATCTTTTACGGGGGCAATCAATCAAAAAATCGGGAGCTTCGAATTAGCTAACGGCGGAACTATTTTCCTGGATGAAATTGCCAACTTATCATACGATATTCAAATGGCTTTATTGCGCGTGGTTCAGGAAAGAAAAATGCGAAGGGTAGGCGGAGTAAAAGATATTGACCTTGATGTAAGGATTATCGTTGCAAGTAACGAGCGCTTGTCGGAGTCTGCTAAAAAAGGAAAGTTCAGAGAAGACCTTTACCATCGTTTTAATGAATTTAGTATT
>JBBRHI010000719.1:0-1530 GCA_038222995.1 Bacteroidia bacterium
ATATCTGCTTCACATAGAGCCATCAGATCATCTACATCGTCACCCGCTTCAAACAGAACACGTCTTACCGCGCTGTCGGTAATTTCTGTTTTTGCTAAAACAATGGGACGTAAATGAAGCAATACCAGTTTTTGAACATACTTCATCCTGTCGTTAAGCGGTAAGCGAAGATCTTCGAAAATTTTAGGAACCATGCGCGCGCCTTTTACTTCATGGCCGTGAAAGGTCCATCCATGCTCAGGTTCAAAACGTTTTGTAGGAGGTTTTGCAATATCGTGTAAAATAGCCGCCCACCTTAACCATAGGTTATCACTTTTTTTAGCTACGTTATCCAGTACTTCCAATGTATGATAAAAATTATCCTTGTGCGATTTCCCGTTAATCGTTTCAACACCGTGCAACTTCATCATTTCCGGAAAGATCAGTTCTAACAAGCCGGTATCTGATAATAATTTAAAGCCTACCGAAGGAACGGGAGAAAGAATAATTTTATTTAATTCGTCAACAATGCGTTCTTTCGAAATAATACGGATACGTGATTTTGTTTTTGAGATCGCTTCTAATGATTTTTGTTCTATCGTAAAATTAAGCTGTGTTGCAAAGCGAATGGCACGCATCATCCGCAAAGGATCATCGCTGTAAGTGATCTCAGGATCTAAAGGCGTACGAATTGTTTTTTGTTCTATATCATGTATTCCGCCAAACGGATCGAGTAATTCGCCAAAGTTTGATTTGCTTAAACCTATTGCCAATGCGTTCATGGTAAAATCGCGGCGGTTTTGATCGTCGGCTAACGTGCCGTTTTCTACAACAGGCTTGCGTGAATTACGGTCGTACGATTCTTTTCTTGCCCCAACAAATTCTATTTCAATGTCGCCGGTTTTTACCTGCGCCGTTCCAAAATTTTTAAACACGGATAAATACGCATTTTCTTCACCGATTTTTTTATAAACCAGTTCAGCTAATTCAATCCCTTTCCCTATCGTCACTACATCAATATCTTTACTCGCACGGTTCAAAAAAATATCCCGCACAAAGCCGCCAATCACATAAGCATCCACCTTAAGTTGGTCTGCGCAATGGGCAATAGTATTAAAAACAGGATGGCTTAAGTGTTTTTTCACCTTGTAAAATTAAGGCATTTTTTGAGTTAAAGCAGAAAAATACTTCCCTCCAAAATGTTTGGTGAATTAGTTTGAATTATATTTTACAAGCTTATCTTCAAAAAACAGATCTTTTTGTGAAGCATGCATTTTCATATTGATCAGTAATTCTTCACAACCGTTACTTAAGGTGCTTGTTCTGATATCATTTATTAATTTAAAAATTTCGGTATAAGTGCCTTCTACCACTGTCTCAAAAGGACATACCATGTGTTTTAATCCGGAAGCTTTTATAAGGGCGATCGCTTTATCGATCAGCTCAATTTTATCGGCGCTGCATTTTGTAGGCAGTAATTGTATGGTAACGTTAATCTTTGAATTTTCAATGTTAAACAGTTAAGGCGGCGAGTTTAGAAGCCATTGTATT
>JBBRHI010000720.1:0-1530 GCA_038222995.1 Bacteroidia bacterium
TTGACAAAAACACAAAAATCAATCCGTTCTCGGGGTCTGCCCAGGCAAAGGTTCCCGTAAAACCGCTATGTCCGTAACTTGCCAAACTGCACTCTCCCGTAACAGGGCTCTCTTTTTTATCATCAAACTCAGGCTTATCAAAACACAACCCTCTTCTGTTATCTAAAAATTGCGATGACGTATATTGTTTGATCACATCGGCATCTAATATCCTTTGCCCGGCATAGGTACCGTTATTTAAAAGCATTTGCATAACTACTGCCACATCTGTAGCACTGCCAAACAAGCCGGCATGCCCTGCAACACCTCCTAATAATGCAGCCCCCTGATCATGTACATAGCCTCGCAATAATTGTTTACGGAATTTTGTATCATTTTCAGTAGGTGCAATTATGTTTACAGGATACGTATCTAATGGCAAATACGTTAACCCAATACCCAAAGGTTTATAGAACGTTTGTTGTACATAAGTATTTAAAGACATCCCTGTTTTATTTTCAATAATTTTTTTAGAAAAATAATAACCCATGTCACTGTACAAATATTTTCCTTTTGCTTCAAGCTTACTCGCCACTAATTGTTTGTAAATAGTATCCGTATAACCGTTAACAATGTATACGTTTTTAGCTACCTGTGTTGGATAAGCCTCTGTTTTAACAGTGCTGTAAAACCCGGGTTTATAATTATTTGCTTTATCCTGTGTTTTTAACCATAAAGGTAAAAAGGCCTGCAGGCCTGATTGGTGGGTTAAAATATCTTTATAATTTAAATCGCCCTTATTCGTTTCTTTATATTCAGGTAAATAATAACCGAGTGTTTGATTGTAATCAAATTGTTTTTGTTCGGTCAGCTTCATTAAAGCCAAAGAGGTAGATAAAATTTTGGTGAGTGATGCTAAATCGTAAATGGTTTGATCGGTTACTTTATCAGAAGTAACATCGTAGGTTAATCTCCCGAAATTTTTATTGTAAAACACTTTTCCATTTTTTATGGCGATTACCTGGCAACCGGGATATGCTTTTTGCCGTATTCCCGACATTGCAATAGAATCTACCTGCTGCAGTTTTAACGCATTGGCTCCTACTCTTTGCGGCTCCACATATTGCAACCGAATAGAATGTTTCACTTCAACACTTGTTCCTGCTTTAAATAAATTAGTAGAAACCGGCAAGCTTCCGTTAACAGGAATAGCGCCCATAATGGCATCTGCAGCGGCTCTTTGATTAAACACCGAATATTCATACACCTCTAAAACCGAATTTGCTTTCGCCAGATCCTGTAATTTATTTATTAAGTACGGATTAGAAAATAAGCAAGTAATAGTTTTATACTGCTTATTTATTTTAGAGATCAGATCTATACTTCCGTCACTGCAGCCAAAATTTTTATCCGGCTTAGCCGATGTTTTGTTTACGTGGAGTATCACTAAATTATATTTTTTAAGCCTTGCCAAAAGTGTATCTCTTTCTTTTTGAGTAGCATCATGGTCAATCCCCAAGTGCGCTACTTTAGTGTATTTATTTAAAGCAG
>JBBRHI010000721.1:0-1529 GCA_038222995.1 Bacteroidia bacterium
TTGTGAGGGATAGTTTTGTAATTGATGAAAAAGCAAAAAGGGCCAAATCATTTTATTTTGTCTCAAAATCTATTCCTTACCGGATACGAAATATTAAATATAAAATTGAAGACCCGTTGATTGAATATTTTATTTACAATGACACGTCTTCCTGTTTAATTAAACAGCATCACATCTACAACGAAGATATAATGCAGAAAGAACGTGACCGTATTACGGAAAACCAGTTAAACAACGGGTATTTTTATTTTGCCCCGGAGTATATTTATTTTTTAGCGGATACGAATATAGAGGGGCAAAATGTGGACCTTACCATCGGCGTTAAAATGTTTTCGGAAGCTTACAGCGCTTCTATAGATTCATTGGTTTATAAAAATCATCCGCGATTTTATATTCAAAATGTATATGTGATTCCGGAAAGCATTAAAGATTTCAGAGGTAAATCAAATGAAGTATATATGAAAGATACGTTGGATTATCAGGGAATAAAAATACTCCACAACAATACTTTAAAGTTCAGGAAGAAAGATCTTTTGCGGGACATCACCGTTGCCCCGGGGCAGCTTTATCAGCAGGATAAGGCGGAAGAAACGTATAAAGGAATGTCTTCGCTGCGCGTTTTTAAAAGTGTATTTATACAATACCTTGTCAATCCGGCTTTTCCTGATAAGCTGGATTGCTATATTGTATGTCAGCCTTTGGTTAAACAGGCGGTTACTGTTGAAACCGAAGGAACTAATACTTCGGGTAACCTTGGTATTGCGGGAAGTATTGTATTTCAAAATAAAAATACCTTTAAAGGTGCAGAGCTGGTAGAGCTGCGATTAAAGGGATCTATTGCTGCGCAAAAACAATTTAATACCAATCAAACTACTACTATAAATAATGTTCAAAGCACCTTTAATACAGTGCAATTCGGGCCTGAACTTAATATTTATTTCCCGCGTGCTTTATTTCCGTTTACTCTATTCTATTATAAAAAAAATGCCAATGAAAAACGGTATTTCACCGACCCTAAAACCATCGTTAACTTATCGTTCAATTATCAATCAAGGCCTGAATATTACAGGACCATCGCCAATATTTCCTACGGGTTCAAGTTCACAAATTCAACAGGGTTATTTACCTATGATGTTATTCCTTTGGAAGTATATAGCGTAAAAGCCAAACTGTTCGGTAACTTTAAAGAAAGCTTAATCGCCTTAAATGATTATTTCCTTTTAAACTCTTTCCAAGATCACATTACCACGCTTTCAAAAGTATCGGGGACTTATAACAATCAAAACGTTCCAAAAAAAAGAAACCTCATGTATCTTAGAATGAGTTTAAGCTCTTCTGGAAACATTTTAAGGGGACTCTACAATGCTACCGATCAGCCTAAAGATGCCCAGGGACGGTATTTAATTTTAAATACACCGTTTTCGCAATTTGTGAAATTTGATGCTGATTACCGTTTCTATTTTAAAGTAAGAGGTTCTAGTAAAGTAGTATATAGAATTGCTGGCGGTATAGGTAAGCCTTTAGATAAT
>JBBRHI010000722.1:0-1525 GCA_038222995.1 Bacteroidia bacterium
TGTTTCAGTGGGCTCCCTTGTTGGTATTGGCGTAGTTTCTGGTTCCGTAAACTTAAAAACAATAAAAAATATTGTTCTTTCGTGGGTTCTTACATTGCCTATTGCTGCAACAGTTGGAGCTGTAATTTTCCTAACCCTAAACAAAATATAAATGAAAACTATTTTAACCTTATTAATGTTATCTGCAAGTATAATTTTACCTGCTCAATCGAAAGCGCCTTCACATGATCTATGGAATACTTTGTTAAAGAAGAATGTTTCAACTAACGGAAAAGTAAATTATAAAGGCTTTATCGCTGATTCGGCTCAACTTGACAAATACCTTAAACTTCTTTCTGATAATAAACCTGATGAAAAGGTATGGTCAGCAAACGAACAAAAAGCTTACTGGATAAATGCGTACAATGCATTCACTGTAAAACTAATTATTAAAAATTATCCTGTAAAAAGCATTAAGGATGTGGGGGCTAAAATGCAAATACCATTTGTAAATACACCTTGGGATATTAAGTTCATTAAAATTGGAAAAGACACTTATGATTTAAATAATATTGAGCACGGAAAGTTAAGAAAAAAATACAGTGATGCCCGAGTCCACTTTGCATTGGTTTGCGCCTCAAAATCATGTCCTATTCTTTTAAATGAAGCCTATACAGCCGAGAAGTTAGATGGCCAATTGGATGCTCAGGCTAAAGTGTTTTTAAGTGACAAAGCAAGGAATGATATTTCTGCTGATAAGCCAAAGCTCTCTAAAATATTTGATTGGTATGGAATGGATTTTAAATCGAAGGGAGTGTCGGTTATTGATTTTGTAAACAAGTATTCTCCAACAAAAATCAATGCAAACGCAAAGGTTTCTTATTTGGATTATAGTTGGGATTTAAATGAATAGAAATTATGCGGATAAGTGTTATTATTCCAACTTTTAATGAAGCTGAACGAATTGGGAATTTGATTGATCATCTCATTCAGAGTAAAGGCGACTCAGATGTTGAGATTATTGTTGTTGATGGGGGTAGTGTAGATAAAACAGTAGAAATTGCAAACAGAAAAAATGTGAAAGTAGAAATGGTAAAAGAAAAGGGAAGAGCAAATCAAATGAATCAGGGAGCTGCTATTGCTACTGGCGATATTTTTTATTTTGTTCACGCAGATACTTTGCCACCTGCATCTTATCCTGATTGTATTAAGGATTCTATATTGAATGGTTTCACATCGGGCTGTTGCGCCTACAAATTTGATTCAGATAAATTTCTACTTAAAATAAATGAGCAATTCACAAAATTCAATGGCATTTTTACAGGCGGAGGCGATCAAACTTTGTTTGTAACTAAGGCCATCTTTAACAAAACCAAAGGCTTTAATCCTGACTTTATGATTATGGAAGATTTTGAATTTTACAAAAGATTAAAACCCATTTCAAAGTTTAATATTCTACAGAGTAAAGCAACAGTTTCTGCTAGGAAATATGAAAAGAATAGTTATCTGAGGGTGAATTTAGCAAATCTAGCAGCTATTATTCTAT
>JBBRHI010000723.1:0-1518 GCA_038222995.1 Bacteroidia bacterium
ACATTAGGTTCGGTGAGCTTTAATTTTCTTAACCTGTCAAGCTCTTTGGAAAGGATCTGGTCCAGCACTTTCTGTTTTGCTTCTTTAGTTCTGTATATCAACCGATGATCTAACACAGCATGCGAAATGTGTTTAAGATCGTCTTCACTTACAAAGGTTCTTCCGTTAACCAGTGCAAATGCTTTTAAACATTTTAAAAAGGTAATACCGCTTCGCGTGGAAGCACCCAATACAATTTCGGAATGTTTGCGGGTATCGCTTACAATATTACGTACGGCTGTAATAAGTTCTTCATGTATAAATACTTTTTCTGTTTCTGCCTGAAGAAATAAAATTTCATTCATCGTAAGCACCTGTTTTATAGTATTCAAATTATGTTGAATACCCAGGTAGTCTTTATAGATCTCCAATTCAGTAGCTTCGTCAACGTAACCGAAATAAATTTTAATATAAAAGCGATCGAGCTGTGCATTCGGTAAAGGATAGGTACCTTCCATCTCCACGGGGTTTTGTGTGGCAATAGTAAAAAATAATTTTTCGAGCGGGTAAGTAGTTTCCCCTATCGTGATCTGGTTCTCAGCCATGCATTCCAGTAAGGCCGATTGCACTTTTGGCGACGCCCTGTTAATCTCATCTGCCAACAGCAGGTTACAGAACAAAGGCCCTTTTTTAAAAACAAATTCTTTTTTAACATCATCAAAAATATGAGAGCCTATGAGGTCCATCGGTAACAGATCGGGCGTAAACTGGATCCGTTTAAACATTACCCCGTGTGCATCACTTATGCCTGAAATACTTTGTGCTAATGTTTTAGCCATAACCGTTTTGCCGGTGCCGGGATTGTCTTCCATTAAAATATGGCCTTTAGCTAACAGCGCCGTAAGCACAAACTGAATTTGTGTGCGTTTACCTTTTATAACCGTTTCAATATTGTCAACCAACTTTTGAATGTTAGCCAATGCCTGTTCAATTTCAATTGTTTCTTCCATGTTAGTTAGTATTAGGTTTAGAGAAATAGTTTAATGTATGGTTAAGGTTTAAATAGTTCTTTAATTTGGTTTTAAACGGAATATTCTTTTGCACGGTTTTAATAAACGGTATATAAAACGTGTTCATTAAGTTGAGGTCTTGTTCTTGTAAAGGCATGTTGCTGTATTTCAATCTCTGGTACAGCTCATTAAATAAGTTGAAGTTGGCAGCAAATTGCGCGTCAATATAAAGTGCGTATTCTTTCGGGCCTTTTTGTTTGTAAGCATAGCCCATTTGGTTTAAGTAAAATAACACCGCCCGGTTTATGTAATATGCTTTTAATGCTTGCGGTACAGTTTCTTTTTTTGCTTTTGTATGTAATACTAACCAAATCAGCCACGGACAAAGCAGCAGCATAATACCCAAACTAACAATGGTAAAAAGGATGCCGTATAAAACGGTTAACCAATTAATCGGTTCTGTGGTTTTTTTATCTTCCGCTTCTTTTTGTTTATTTTTTTCTTCCTTCGGCATTATTTTTATTTCATC
>JBBRHI010000724.1:0-1511 GCA_038222995.1 Bacteroidia bacterium
TGTAAATGAGTTAGTTGATTTTTCGGCCGCTTTTAAATAAAACTTAACCGCTTCCTCTACATTATTTAATTCCATGTTGGCGTCACCAATGGCACCAATGGCAACAGGGGCAAGCATTTCATCGTTACCGTCAAATTTTTCAAGATACTCTATGGCTTCTTGGTATTTACCGGTTCTTAATAAACAAATCCCCGCATAATAATTTGATAAGCTTCCTACTTTAGTAGCCGAATAATTATCGGCCAGGTCTTTAAAACCGGTCATTGTTTTTGGCCCGTTAGTGGTTTGCACAGTAGCACCGCCGTTTAAAGCTACATTAAAGCTGTCTTTTTCAAAAAAAGACTGGGCAATAAATAACTCGTTTGATGCTTCTTTTTCCTGGCCGGGTAACCAATAGAATTTATAAAAAGAAAAGATGGCAACAATAGCTAATAAAGCACCACCGCCGTAGGTAATTACTTTTTTATTTTTTTCATAGAAGAACTCTATTCCTGCTAAATCTAAATTATTGCCTGAAGGTGATTTTTTTGATTTTTTCTCTGCTGCGGTTTCAACAATTTCGTCTTGTTCTTTTTGTAATGTTTCTTCTGACATGGTTAATTTAAATTTTTGAGTTGCGAAGATAAATAAAATTTTTTGTTATTAAAAAATATAATAAACCCGCTTAAATTGTTGACAATTATTCTTCACTTACGGCAATATCCTTCGTTAAATTCTCCTTATTACGAATAGAGAAGGATAAACCGCCTTTTACAATGTACGGATAAGCGATGGCATTATCATAGCCGGTAGCATATAAATAGTAACTTCCTTTGTAAAGAGGAAATTTGTAGAACCCGTTTGCATCGGCCTTTACATAAGTATCGTATTGCTTATAATCGTCGCCCGGGAAATCGACCGTATTAAATTTTATGTATACAAAAGCGCCGGGTATAATTTTACCGTGGTGTGATACAGTGCCCGATACAGAAGCTTTACCGCCTGTTTGGTTCTTTTTACAAGCCGTAAAACCTATTGCCAAAGCAATAATGAGTGATAGTTTAAGCAGTGTTTTCATGTTACATTTAATTTATTAGTTATTTTCCGAATAACGTTTGTCCGATAAGAACTGATGATCCGTTAATGTCTTTAAAAATGCAATAATATCATTTTTTTCCTGAGTATTTAAAGAAATCCCCGCATTTAACACCGGTTCGAGTGTTGCACTTGTTACAATGCTTGAAGTATAATGATCAAGACAGTCGTTCAAAGTCATATAACGGCCGTCATGCATATAAGGTCCCGATACTTCAATATTCCTTAAACTCGGCGTTTTAAATTTATACAGATCTGCCGGGTTGCCCGTAATATGAGCCCTGCCGCTGTCATTAAGGTTAGGGTTAATTCCCAAGCCGTTATTTCTGAATTGGTAATCGGTAAATAACGGTTCTTTGTGACAAGCAGCGCATTTTTGCACAAAAATAGAATACCCGCTTTGTTCCTCGGCGGTAAAGCTTACAGAACCTTGTTTT
>JBBRHI010000725.1:0-1505 GCA_038222995.1 Bacteroidia bacterium
ACCATACTCTTGTCTACCGTTGCTTTTGGCGACGATAAAGAGGCAATGGATAATCTTAAGCAAATTGCTAAAATAGGGAAGGGAAATTTTATTCATATTAAATCGAGAAGTAAAGCACGGGAACAATTAATGGAGGAAGTAAAAGAGCATAGCTTAATACGTTAATAACCGTGCATTATAATTTGATGTATCGCTTAAAAAAAGGTCTGATAATTCAACTATTTTTAAGCTCAATTTAAGTTCAATCATAAATTAAGTTAAGACGGAGAAATCTTTTCGCTATATTAAAATTTTATATACTTTTGTTACTCAAATACCATGAAGTTTTGTAAAAAGACATATTTTTCACTGTTTTTCCTTGTTTGCTTTACAGCTTCATTTAGCGCTAATGCTTTACAAAATTTATTGACCCCTGTTCATAAATGTGACCTGAATCACGGTAAATCTGCCTCTTTTTCTAATAAGGAAGAAGGCTCTAATTCGGGAACAAGCCTTTTACTTGAAAAAAATGAAAACGAGATTGAGAAAAGTTTATGCGTTCAATCGTTTTTACTTCCCTTTTACATTTCTTCATGCCGGGTTGAACTGTCTCAACGCGTTATTTTTTTCCCTAAGCTTACAGCCGAAAGGCAATGTAACCCGATTTACATCGCGGCCGGAAATTTCAGGGTCTGATTTGTATTGCCCTGCTTAGTTCTAAGCCGGTGCTTTAGCTTATTTTTTATTTTTTCGAAATTATTAAATAATGCCTTGCGGTAATTCACTGTAAATAACATACGGTAAGCTAAATTCAAAAAAAACACACTCATAACAGAAACATGTATTATCCATCAAGGTCTTAAATACTGGCGAAAGCCAAAGATCCTTGCTAAGCCCCGACTAATATTTGATATTTTATTTCATAGTTTTTTATCAAATTTTTAGTTGAGGCTTCAGCAAGACCATTATAAGTCTTCTCTAAAAATTAAATCCATCATAAATAAGCGCATTATCTTTCTAAATTTAAAATCAGTAAACGAGCCTGAGCCGTAATCATTTTATTTATTCATATTATATTAAATAATAAATTTACACGGTGAAAATTCGTCATATCCCCTTACTTTTTTTCCTGTATCATAGCCTGAGTTATTCCCAGGATTCCATTCCCCAAAAAGAGAACCGCTTTACACTGCATGCCCAGGAAACAACTGTAAGCCAGTTCAGGCCTGGGTTTCACGCAGCTTATACAGGAGCTCACAGCCAAACAACCAATCAACAATGGGCTACAACTTTAACCAGCACTATTTTTACGGGAGTAAAATTATGGCCTCATGCGCAGTTTATTTTTAATCCTGAAATTGCCGGCGGTTCGGGTCTTTCTTCCGCTTTCGGTATAGCTGCCTTTACTAACGGTGAAGCCTTTAGGGTTGGCAGTCCTGAGCCGAAAATTTATGTGGCACGCGCATTCTTCCAACAATTGTTTCCTTTAAGTAAAGAACGCGTATTCCAGGATGACGGCGAAAATA